>SKZX01000371.1 GCA_007127175.1 Desulfobacterales bacterium | reverse complement strand
TTTGCACTTATCTTGGGAAACAGGCGCATTTTTTGCTCAAAACAATGCTCATTAAATATAAATATTTGAAATAAAATGAAATAATTTAGACCAACAATAATGGCATCATTTTTGCTTTTACCAGTGTTGACCATGGACCGGGCTGAATCCAGTTTTCGGCGGCGCAGACTCAAACATTTTATTTGCATGAACCGTGCCTGCCTCTGACCGTCGGTGATATGGCAATTTTCATCCCGTTTAAGGCAAGGCAGATACGAAAAATATATACCCGAAACTGAAAACAACAAAAAAAAGGAGTCACCAACATGGCTGCAAATGACACCCAGGACAACATCGTAACCGAGACCCGGGTCAGCATGTGGAAGCAGATGGGAAAGACCGAGGACTGGTGGGCCATCTGGCTTGCCAGCCTGCTTCTGGTCCTATCGCTGATCTCGATTTTCGTGTATAAACCCCCGGTGGAACAACTTCCGGAGCACCGCGCCATTATGAACAGTGAAATGGAGGCGGCAGGATTCCGAACCATTGCCTACATCGAGGCTGAATCCAAATTAAACAGCATACGGGCGCGGAATCACGGGCTCACCGCAACCATCGCCAACCTGACCGCACGGCCCAAAAAGTGGGACACCAACCCCCTCCAATCCGTTTACATGAGCGAGGAGGAAGCCGCTGCCAAGCGGGCGGCTGCAGCCCCGCGCCTTGAGGCCGCCACAGCAAGGCTGGCTGAAACCCGTGCGATAGCCCAGGCGGCCGAAAATGCGGCCAGGGCGGCAAACTTCGAAAACCCCAGGCTGAATGAAGAAGCACGGGCTGCCCTCGCGGAATGGCGCCAGGCACGCTCCTCCCATTCCAGTGCGAGAAGCGCCGCCAATTTTCAGGCATATAACCTCATCCCGGGATTTATCGGCCTGATGGTATTCATGATGGTGTTTTTCGCCATCGGGGCAAAATTCATCGGTATCAACCTCGGCCAGTTCTTTACAGGTTTTCCGATTATCTTCATCCTGGCGGTGCTGTCCTACCTGATTGCGGGGCAGGCCACGCTGAGTTCCATCGGCTTGTCATACGTGTTGTGGGGCCTGGCCATCGGCCTGATCATCTCCAACACCATCGGGGTGCCCAAGTTCCTCAAATCAGCCGGCCAGACCGAATTTTTCATCAAGACCGGCCTGGTTCTCCTGGGTGCAAGCATTCTTTTCGGCCAGATCGCCCTGATCGGCATCCCCGGCATATTCGTCACCTGGGTGGTTACGCCCATCGTGCTTGTGGGCACATTCTGGTTCGGCCAGAACATCATTAAAGTGCCTTCCAAGGAACTCAACATTACCGTTTCCTCGGACATGTGCGTGTCCGGTGTGTCCGCGGCCATCGCATCGGCCGCTGCCAGCAGGGCTAAAAAAGAAGAGCTCACCCTGGCTATCGGCATGTCCATGATATTTGTCGCCGTAATGATCTTCCTTCTGCCCGCTATTGCCAAACTCACCGGCATGCATCCGGTATTGGCGGGTGCATGGCTTGGCGGAACCGTTGACAACACCGGCTCCGTGGTCGCCGCAGGCGAACTGATCGGAAAGGAGGCCATGTATGTTGCCGCCACCATCAAAATGATCCAGAACATCATGATCGGCGTTATCGCCTTTGGCGTTGCGGCTTACTGGTGCCTGAAAGTCGAGCCCGATCGGGCATGCGCCGTAGACGGCACAACCCCCATGAAGTTCACCGCATCGGGTGCGCTCTATGAAATCTGGTACCGCTTCCCCAAGTTCATCCTGGGTTTTATCGCGGCATCCATTATTTTTTCCTTCATGCAGACCGCCGTCAGCCTGGACTGGGGACAGTCCATGGTCAGCCAGGGCGTACTGACCTGGGCCAACGGCTTCCGCAACTGGTTCTTTGCACTGGCATTCGTCAGCATCGGGCTCAGCATCAACTACCGTGAGCTCAAGGAGCCCCTGCGCGGCGGCAAGCCCCTTCTCCTGTACATTGCCGGGCAATCCTTCAACCTGGTACTCACCCTGTTCGTGGCCTGGCTGATGTTCATGGTCATCTTCAGGGACATCACCGACAGGCTCATGGCCGGTGCGTAATAAACAGGCGGGACAAGCATACCGTGTTGAATCAAACTGACAGAGAAAAACGCGCGGGTGACGGTCAGCCGTCCCCCGCGCCCCTCAAAAAACGCTTGGCGCGTTTGCTCGTGGCGGTGTTCCTGGTGGTGGGGTTTATTTACCTGGCCCCCAACCTGGAACGCCTGCCCGGCGGGGTGGGCAATACCGTTACGGTCCTGCGGGAAAGCGGCATCGAGGTAGGCGCCTGGTACTGGGACGACGTCAAGCAGTGCTTTGAGGGGATGGATTTTGTTCGTGAAAAGCGGGAGACGGAAGCGCCCTGACCCCTCACCCGGTTTTGACCACGAGAATGGACGCCTTGGTCAGGCTCCGGATGAGCTTGGCGCTGATATCGCCCAGGACGAACTCCTCGGACTTCGACATCTGCTTCCTGCCGATCACCACCATGTCAAAATCCCCCTGCTGGAAATAATCGATGATGCCTTCGGAAGCGGACGCATACCCCTTGTCCACCAGTTCGACCGTGATGTTGGCCGGGTCGAAGCCCTTTTCAGCCATGAGGCGTTCTTTCGTATCCAGCAGCATTTTTTCAAGCCGGGCGGGCATTTCCGCCATGAATTTCTTTCCCATGAGCGCCTCGCCGGAACTCGGCTTCCGGAATATGTGAATCAGGGTCAGGCGTGCGTCCGTACACAGGGACATGTTGAGCAAGAAATTGATCACGCCCTGGGAGGTTTTCGAATCATTTAATGGAACAAGCATTGAATTTCCCAAAACCGTTTCCTCCTGCCCGCTTATGGTCTTTACCTGGATATCGAATGCGCCGCCGCACTTGACAATCCGGTCATGCCTTTTATATTTTCTCTGTTGCCGGAAGGCAGTATGCGTCCACCGCCCTGTTCAGATCCTCCAGGAATTCATCCGTGGATTCATAAAAAACCGGGGACTTCTTTGAAAAATGAAGCAGAATATCATTTAGCTGCTCCGGTATGTAGGGGAATATTTTTTTCAGGTTCAAAAACCGCGACTTGTCCAGAATGGAAAAGTCACCGGCATCGATGCGGTCCATCAATCCCTTGTACCGCCCTTCCCCCGATGCGATCATGTACAGATCGTGAAACCCCTTGCCCAGGATATACAGTAAAATGTTGCCCATGCCGAAAATATCGAGCCCGTAGGGGTTTTCAGGCGCGTCGTAATCATAGTCGAAATCGATCCAGACCATGTTGCCGGTTTTGTGCTCGATCATGAGGTGGTCGCTCCGGATGTCCCCGTGGCGGTACCCCTTCAGGTGCAGCTCGCGGATGGCGGAAAAAGACGGCAGCGCCTGCCTCAGAAGCCCGGGCATCACTGTCTCAAAGTATTCCCGGTGGCTCATAACGAGGTTGTCGAGCCGTACAAACAGGTTGGTCCCCCGGACGATATCGAGCACCCGGATGTTGTTGTCATGCCGGTCCCGGAAAACCTCCCCCTGCATGAACAGGGGGTGTCCGTGCATGCATTCCAGCACCTCGCCTTCTTTGTCCGGACTCCGGTAGCATCTGATCTTGACACCCCCCAGGGTCGTGAAAAAACTCTCAAAATAGGCAAACTTGATGATCTTCCGATTGCCGTTTTCCAGGTCAATGGCCCGCTTCACCCAGAACTTGGGGTCCTCGATGCCAAAGCGGCGCTCTTTTTCATGACCGGTAATACGATAGTAACGGCCCCCGACCTCAATTTCATCGTCACAATCGATATTGAAGAAATCCGAAATGTCGTCGATCCTGCCGGGCATTACACCTGTCCCCGAACCCGCGGCGGCAGCGTGTCAATGGACATCTTGATATGCTCGACAAAATTCTTCAGGCCGTTGCATTCGATCACTATCCCGAGCTGTGAAGCCAGAACGCCCAATGACTCCACATCCTCCGCGTTGATATCGATCGGCTTTTCATCATAGATGCGGATCACGCCGATCACTGCGTTTCTGAACTTGACGGGAATCGAAAGCATAGCCGCAATACCTTCCTTTTGTGCGGATTCCGGGTACTGGACCCTGCTGTCGGTCTGGAGGTCCTGGATACATTCGGGCTTTCCCGTGCAAAGGGCGCTGCTGCTCTTATCCGCACATACAGGCCCTTTTTCCAGGTAGGCTTCACTGATGCCGTAGCTGCTCACCCGGAACAGCTGCTGGTCGATTTCGTCTAAGAGCATGATGCTCGCCCCCTTGACCTGGAAGGTCCTGCACATGCCCTCAACCAGGTGATTGGCCAGCAGGTTGAAATCTTCGTAGGTTGCAATGGCGTTGCTGATCGCCCTGAAATGCTTCAGGTCAAATTTTCGTTCCCGGGTCTGGCTCAATTGACGTCTCCTTGCATTGGTCAGGTTTGTCAAAAGGGCTTCTGAACTGCGCTCAGGGCAGCTCCAGGCTCACATGCCAAGGCCCTTTATCGGTGGGCCGCTTCAGGGATGTTTCAAGTTTCTTGAGAAACCGCTTCCTGGGTATTTCCCTGGCCCCCATGCGCAGCAGATGGGCCGTTCTCACCTGGCAGTCGATCATGTCATACCGCTTCTTCTGTAAGTAGCGGCACAGCGCCACAAGGGCGATTTTTGATGCATCGGATACGCGGGTAAACATGGACTCCCCGAAAAACATGCCGCCAAGGGAAATGCCGTAGAGCCCGCCGGCAAGCCGCCCCGCCTGCCATGTTTCAATGGAATGGGCATACCCCATCCGGTGAAGGCCCCTGTAGGCACCCATCATGTCGTCTGTCAGCCATGTCTGCTCACCGTTTTCACCACGGATACGCGCGCACTCATCAATCACCCGGTCAAATGCCGTATCCGCGCTCACCGTGAACAACCCCTTCCGGATGGTCCTTTCCAGGCGCCCCGGAACCCTGATTTCACCGGGGAACAGAACCAGCCGGGGGTCCGGAGACCACCACAGGATGGGGTCTTCCTCGGAAAACCATGGAAAAATACCCATCCGGTAGGCCATGAGCAAACGCGACGTGCTTAAGTCTCCGCCGATTGCAAGGAGCCCGTTAGTGGACGCAAAATGGGCTGGCGGAAACGATATCCTGTCTGAAAGCCGGAAAATGGGCATTGCTGTTTCAGCTGTATGTAAAAAAGAGCTTGTCGTCCTTGAGTTTAATAAACACGCTGCCCCCGTTTACCAGCCGCCCAAAGAGGATTTCATCCGTCAGCACATCCTTGATCTCCTTCTGGATCACCCGGTCAAGGGGCCTGGCGCCGAAATGGGGGTCATACCCCTTTTTCGCCAGCCATTGCCGTGCGTTTTCAGACAACCGCAATTCAACTTTTTTTGCAGCCAACTGCGGCCGGAGTTCGTCGATGAACTTGTCGACCACCCGCTCCATGATCGCCATGTCAAGGTGTTTGAAAGAAACGATTTCATCGAGCCGGTTTCTGAACTCCGGGCTGAAAAAGGATTCTACGGCCTTCTTTCCCTTTCCGGACACATCCGCCGCCCCTGCGCCGAAACCGATGGTGTTGGCGGCCAGTTCGCGCGCCCCGGCATTGGA
>SKZX01000013.1 GCA_007127175.1 Desulfobacterales bacterium | reverse complement strand
CAAGAGGAGGAAATGACTGATATAGACATCAGGTGCAACAAACGCGGATGCCATGGAGCAATCATAGCAGAAGTAAACCGGTCGGAAAATACAATATATTGGGGCTGTACTGATTGTGGTCATGAAGGAATGATCAGCGAATGGAAGGTGACTATAGCGCACCAAACGAAGCCACTTATCATTCCGGATAAATCGGTTTTATCTTACAAAGAAGAACCCTCTTAACCTAAACAAACTATCCCATCTCTTCGGTAAAAAATATTATTTTGTCGTTAAAACGTATTTCTTTTTTTAATATATTTGAAGATTTAACATTTGGTTGCGGAATGCGAAAAGGTTTGATTTCGATTCCAGGTTGAATAAACTCATAACCGGATATCCCAGTATGTCTCTCCTGTTTTTTACGGGGTGTCCACAACTCGACAATCATGGAAAATCCTGATCAATCTGTTGCAACTTATCGTCCAGGCCGGATGATACGCAGAATCAAGTACCGCGGAATCGTATTTGTTCTTGCTGTGCTGCTTTTAAGTTTTTATTTGAACACCACAACACTCTCGCTGAAACAGGGAGTCGAATTCCTGGATGTGCCACGGCTGCTGGGGTTCTTGTTTTTATTCACCCTCTTCGTGGAACGCAGCATTGAATTTATCCTCTCGCTGTGGCGTAGCAGCGAAGCCGATCGTATGGACAGACAGCTTGACAAACTGAAGCTGGAAATTACTCAAATTGAAGGCAAATCTGCTGCAACTAATAAGTTACGCACTGCTAAAATGGCACAATTGGAGAAGGACAAGGATGCACGGACAAAATATCGCTCCGAAACCCGGTACGCTGCCTTATGGCTGGGATTTGGGATTGGTGTGGCTTTGTCATTCTCCGGTGTAAGGGTACTGGGAAGCATCTTTTCAGATTGGTGTTTGTCAGAATGTCAAACCAAACTGTTTGTAATGGTGGATATCCTGTTCACGGGCACCATTCTGGCCGGTGGTTCGGAAGGCATTCATAAAATCATGAAAATATATAACAGTTTCACCGAAAAGGTTGAAGCACGGAATAAAGCGGCAAAGGAGCGGAGTAAAGAATAAACTTCGCACAAATTGTCAATCCTTTTAATGCAAAACAGCGAACGGTTTATTATTTAAACTTCTGTATATTTTAAGCCATGGAGAATAAGAAAAAAGCGTTTAGAGAGTTGATCCTGAAAAAATTTTCAGGAATTCCATATGTAAAAAACTCTTTGATATTGGCAGATTGCCTTGTTAGAGGAAAACCACTTGACATCAAAGACAATGAGCTACCAGCAGAGTTTATTCATTACCTTTTAACTGATACTGAGGCTTCTGAATATATTACTCACAAAGGGCTTACCGTTCAAAATGCAAAAATTTCGGGTATGCTCGATTTAGAGGGTTTGTCTTTTGATCATTTCCTGAGCTTTGAGAATTGTACATTTAAGGAAGGCATTGAGCTGGACAGAGCGCGGATTCGTACTTTGTCATTAAGCGGTTCAACTGTAAAAGGTTGGGTGAAAATGGTTGGTGCCGATGTGAAAGGGCAGCTGGATTTTCGGGGAGCAACGTTTGAGAAAAACATACAATGCTTGGTCATTCAGTTCTCAAAAGTTGAGGGCTGTGTGTTTTTTGACAAAGGATTCCAGGCAAACTCAGAGGTAAACCTGCAGGGCACACATATAAAAGGATCATTGTTTTGTGAAGGTGCAACATTTAGCAATCCGCACGGCCGTGCCATCCATGCCAAAAAATTAAATGTAGATGGAGATGTTTTATTGATTGCTGAAAAAGCAACTGATGATTTAAGAAAAGCCTTTAAAGCCATCGGAGAAGTCAAACTTTGTGGCGCCCGTATTGGAGGCCAGTTAAAATGCAGGGGCGGAATATTTAAAAAGCCGGTAAGTATTGTGGATGTTGATGATTACAGCAACCCTCAATGTGCTTTGATTGCCAGGGGGCTTTATGTCGATGGTCCTGTTATTCTTGATAAAGGATTCCATGCAGATGGGGAAGTCAATCTAATGAATGCACGGATCCAGGGCAATCTTGACTGCAGCGGTGGATTTTTTAACAATGAAGGACAAAGAGCTTTGTTTGCAAAAGGTATTATGGTTGATGGCGATGTGATGCTTTGTGAGAATGAATATTCAACAAAATCAAAAAAAATACGCTTTAAAGCAAATGGGGAGGTAAAGTTGTGTGGGGCTACAGTTAAAGGCCGCCTTCAATGTAGCGGAGGAGTATTTAATAATGCGGTTGCATACAGCGAACCTGGCTATGCATTGATTGCAGAAGGGATAAATGTAAGAGACAGTGTTTTGCTGAATGATTCATTCAGCGCAAACGGTATAGTTAATTTTTTTAATGCCAGGATTGATCAAACATTTTTGTTAGAAAATGTAATTAAAAATCCCGGTTTTAAATTGTTCTTAACCAATGCCTATGCTGAAACAATGGTGGTTTATGAGAGTGGCTGGCCTGTGAAAGAGATGTTGGATATCAAAGACTTTACGTATGAAAACTTTATTTATCATCTTCCCAAAACAAAAAAAACACAAAAAGTCATTGAGTGGTTAGAACTAAATGAGCCGCCTTTTTCTCCCCAACCCTACAGGCTATTGGCAAAGGTGCTTGAAAATAAGGGACGTGAAATTGAAGCACGAGACATTCGCATTGAGATGAATAATCAACTTCGCAAAGAGTCACCAGACAAAAAGCGACGAATATGGCTGAGTTTTACCGGTTGGTTGATTGGATATGGTTACAAACCTTTTAAAGTTTGGAAAATCGCCCTTGTGATTTGGCTTTTAGGTGCTTTGTTTTACATGTTTGGAAATCAGCTTCAGGTGATGCAACCATACAGCAAATTTGCTCATCAGGATTATGATAGACACGTTTTTGAGCTTTATGAATACCATCCGAAATTCTGCGCATTGGTATATTCGCTGGATGTTTTTCTTCCGATTGTCAATCTTCACCAGGAGGAGAGCTATCGGCCTGCCACTGAACCACCACTTGATTACAAAGAAAATGTACTCACCGACTGGTTGGTAGATCCTGTTAGAAGAGCTACTGGCTACTTTTTGATTATCTGGATGTATTTCCAGATTCTGTCCGGCTGGCTGCTTACTACAATGCTTGTCGGTGGTTTGACAGGATTAATAAGAGCTAAATAAATTCCCAATAGCATGTCTAATGGCTTAGGGTCATCAATTCGTCAAAGCCCATTCCAATTCGATGACTTCCAATCAAAAATCTATTTCTGAGGGCTTTGGCAGTTGATTAATACATGCTTTTTTTAATTGTGTAACCTTCGTGCCATTAGTGCCCTCTGTGGTGAAAAAATAATTTACCACAAAAGACAAGAACACATAAAAGAACTTCCTTTGTGTAACTTTTGCGATGTCATGTTTATAATTAATTTAGCTATATTTGTAATATGCTAACAAAGAATGAAATATTCGCCAGGTTGAAAGAGATTAAACCCTTTCTGAACCAAGAATTTGCCGTGAAAGAAATTGGCCTTTTTGGATCTTTTTCATCAGAAAGCAATCTTGAAGAAAGCGACATAGATTTACTGGTGGAACTGGAACGACCAATTGGATGGAAATTTTTCACCCTTGAGTTATACCTTGAAAAATTATTTGGCCGCAAAATTGATTTGGTAACAAAGAATGCACTTAAGGACCAGATAAGGGAACAGATCTTAAAAGAGGTTGAATATATAAAATGAAGAAAGGTGAACGGACATACAGGATGTTTCTTGAGGATATCCTGCTCAGCATTGATCGAATTGATGAATATATTGGCAGCTATTCTTTCGAAGAGTTTAGAAATGACTATAAAACCGTTGATGCGGTAATACGTAATTTCGAAATAATAGGGGAAGCCTCAAAAAATATTCCACCAGAAGTCAAGGAGCAATATCCGGAAGTACCTTGGGCTGAAATGTATTTAATGAGAAACAAAGTGACTCATGAGTATTTCGGCGTTGATTATGAAATAATTTGGGATATCACGAAGAACCACCTGCCTGAGAACAAAATCCAGATTGAGAAGATTTTAGAACAAGGGAAAGAATGACATCCTCCCAATGCTCAAACCCATTCAAAATACCTGCGAACACTTCTCTTTGAACTGCTTTGCACGTCTGACAAAATAACCCAGCTATCCGAAACAGTACACTGTCTTTGAAATAAACACCATTACACCTCAGACTTGTTCCGGACAATCAGGATATATTATACCCATACCTTCGCGGTGAGAAAAAAATCAACCGCAAAGGCGCAGAGGGCGCAGAAAGACAAAAAGAAAAATCTTCGCGTTCTTTGCGTCTTCGCGGTAAAAAAAATAACCGCAAACACTAAGTACATAAAGAGTTACCACCATGTAATCACCAGCAAAAAGCCGTATATACCATGCCAAAAAAGTTCAAAGACTATTACGATGCAGATTACGCCACCCTTTTGGCCGGCAAGATAAAACAGGAGTGGCCTGCGTTCGACAGCAATGCTTTTATAGCAACTATAGAAAAGGGTGTGCATGACAAAGAGTTCCTGCATCGGCAGGACTTGTTTGTGGATGCCTTTGAACGATTTCTGCCTTTGAGCTACCAGGAAGTCATTGCCCTGTTTCATGATATTTTAGGACCCGAGCTAAAAACCGCCGAAGGGATGTTCACGCATGGCTGGTGGCTTTGGCCCGTTGGCAGATACGTTGAACGGCACGGCACTATTGATTTCAACACATCGGTTGCCTTTATCCGCGAACTGACTAAGCGCTTTACCGGCGAGTTTGCCATGCGTCCGCTCATCGAAAAATACCCAGAGCAGGCGATGGAGGTGTTAAAACAATGGAGCACGGATGATAATGTGCATGTAAGGCGACTGGCCAGCGAATGCATGCGGATCAGGCTGCCCTGGGCACGCAAATCAGTTGCCGCCATTTCTGACTTTGAAAGCTACAAAAAAGTGCTTGCCAATCTCATATCAGACCCAGAGAAATTTGTACAGAAAAGCGTGGGCAACAACCTCAATGACTTGATGAAAGAATACCCTGCCAAAGCCAGGGAGATCATATCTGAATGGCAAAAGGGCAATCCACCCAAAGAAACATTGTGGATTATTAAGCATGGGTTGAGAAGCGAGCGGAAAACCTCATGAAGCACAACAGTCAGATGCAAACGGGATGCTTTTGATGATCAGTGACTTTTCTTCCGCTCCCAGTAAGCTCTCAGTTCAGCAAGGATTGCATTTAGCTCTGCTGAATCAAAAGATTGGGAATAGCACCTTCTAAAGGTTTCAACCTTGAGGTCAACTGCTGAGATATTGGGGTTGCTTTGCTTGATGCTGCTCTCTACCATCATCCGACTAAAAATGATGGCATCCACACCGATCATAAACCGTTCATCCGGACTTTTGGAGTGAATGATATCTCTTTGTTTCTGTATGATGTGTTCTGGAGTGTCCTGCATTTTACAGAGATTCGAATGTATTAAGGTTAAGCCTTTTGCACCAATATGAAATGTAATCCTTGTCAATTCCTGGTATAGAAAGAAGGTTTCTGATGTCTTCCAGCTGTTTGTCACTCTGAAGTTGTT
>SKZX01000117.1 GCA_007127175.1 Desulfobacterales bacterium | reverse complement strand
TCAAAGGGGCCGGTCACAAGCCCGCCGGCAAATGCCGGGGCAGGGGGAAGATTTTTCACAGCATCATCAAAGGCTTTTTTTTGCGGGGCCGTCATTCGGCCGGCCTGGGTGTCCTGCAGGAAATCGCTGAAAAACTTGACGAAACAGGCGAAGCAGGCGGCTGCGAAGTTGACGTAGGCTGCGGACGGACCGTCCTGACCGACGGCCAATATGCCGTGGTCGCGGATGATCAGGCATTTTCGGCTTGCGAGCGGTCGGGCCATGGCATCGGCTGAAAAGCGGTCTATTATCGGCAAATCAACCAGGAATGCCCGGGTTTCGGAATCATCCGGGCATACGGCGCCCGATGCAGTTGCAGCCAGGTAATTGAAAAGGGTGTTGTATGGCTCGGCAGGGCGCGCAAAAAGAATCGATGCTGCCGGGATAAGATCCAGGAGCCTCGACAATACCGGAATTTTTCCGCATCGCCGACTCCACCGGTGCTTTTCCCCGGCGATGCCGAAAATTGCCCCGCCGGCCGGGACCAGTCGCCTGTCATAAAGCCTTTTTTCGTAAGGCGCGATAATCGTCTCCATGGTTTTATTGATTAGCACTCCTGCGGGAAAAGCTGCAAGCGTGAAATCAAATACCTGGAGATGTCTTGCGGTATCCATCGTCCTGAGTGTTACGTAAAGTTCTGGCTTTCAGGTGGACATTATGATATTTTTCGTGATATTCTCTCATGTTGGGTATTAAAAAACGGCATTGGGCAGAACCGGTCGAAGATATTGTATTTTTGGTGGTGTCCGGCAAACGGATGCTTTGGGTACAATGGTTGACGGAAATGGGGAGCGTAAAAAAAATGGATATCAGCATTACCCGATCGGAGTTTTTAAAGGCGTTGCCGGATGGAAACGGGCTGAGCTTCGGGACCGTTTTTACCGACCACATGTTCAACATGGATTATACGGCTGAGAAGGGCTGGCACAATCCAAGAATCGAGCCTTACGGCCCCATTACCATGGAACCGTCGACCATGGTGTTGCACTACGGGCAATCCATTTTCGAGGGGCTGAAAGCATTTAAAACCGATTCCGGCGCCGTCAACCTGTTCCGGCCGGAGGAGAATTTCCGGCGGTTCAACCGGTCTGCTGACAAAATGTGCATCCCGAAACTGGATGAAGACTTTGCCCTGGAAGCCTTGAAGCAGCTTCTGGCGGTTGAAAAACGCTGGGTGCCCTTTGCGCCAGGCACGTCTTTGTATATCCGGCCGACCATTATCGCCATGGACCCTTACCTGGGGGTGAGGGCGTCCTATCAATACCGGTTTTTCATCATTCTTTCACCGGTCGGCCCGTATTACAAGGAAGGGTTCGACCCCGTCAAGATCTGGGTGACGGAAAAATACGTCCGGGCTGTTCCCGGCGGTGTCGGGGATGTGAAAACCGCGGGCAATTATGCCGCCAGCCTGTGCGCCAGCGAGGAAGCCCAAAGGAAAGGGTACACCCAGGTGCTTTGGCTGGACGGCGTGGAGCGCCGGTATATCGAGGAAGTCGGCTCCATGAACATCTTCTTCGTCATCGACGACGAAATCATTACTCCGGCGCTTACCGGAAGCATACTGGCGGGCATAACCCGGGACACCGTCATCCGGCTTGCCGCCAGGTGGGGTAACCCCGTTACCCAGCGGCGCATCACCATCGATGAAGTCGTTGAAGCCCATGCGGCCGGAAAATTGCAGGAATGCTTCGGCTCGGGGACCGCTGCAGTCATTTCCCCGGTCGGCGAAATCAAGTACAAGGACACGGTTGTTTCAATCGGAGACGGTTCAGTGGGCATGTGGGCGAAAAAGTTTTTCGACACCATAACCGGCATCCAGTACGGGCGAATGGAAGACCCCGAAGGCTGGGTAATACCGCTTTTTGCGCGCGGCCAGGACTGATCGCGACTTTTCAGGATTCATTATGACGGATATATATCGGCTATGATCCTGAACGACAGGCGCAAACAAAAAGGGGCGGGATTGAATCCCGCCCCTTTTTGTTTGCGTATGCCTGTCAGTTGACGGTTATTTTTTTCGTTTTGCTGTCCTCGGTTTTCGGTATCTTCACTTCCAGCACCCCGTCCTTGTAGACGGCATCCACCTTTTCCGCATCCACGTTGTCGGGCAGGGTGAAAGACCGCTGAAACTTGCCGTAAAATCGTTCGTTTCTGTAATAATTGGTTTCGTTGACGTTTTCCTCGTGCTTTCGTTCCCCGCTGATGGTCAGGACGTTGTTTTTCACGTCGACGGTAATGTCTTCCTTATTTACACCGGGCAGCTCGGCGTTCACCACGATATGATCGTTTTTTTCATAGGTATCCACTACGGGCCGCCATTCCATAAGTCCCATGTCGTCTGTCTGCCTGATTTCAGGGAACATATCATCGAAAAGCCTGTTTACGCGGCTCTGCAAGGTCGGCAGAGCAGTCCACGGATTGTTTCTCACGAGTGCCATAATAACACCTCCTTTTTTAAAGAATTCGTTATTATATTAGCCTCTTATTTGTAAAATACAATAATCACGCCGGCAACGGTTTCAAGGGGTGAGGAAAAATTTTTTGGTTTTGCCTTTGGGGACGACCCCCAAGCCGACCCCAAAGGCGCGCAGGAGGATTGATGGCGGGTTTTGGCGCGTTATTCAGCAGGTTTTTGTTTTGTTAATGGCCGCCGCATTGGTGGGCCGGGTTTTTTGCGCCGCAGGTGTGTTCAACCGAGAACTGCTGCAGGCTTCCCTTCATCAGGGCGCTGACCGCATCACCCACCGCCCGGGCCGGGCCGCCGTGGTAGACCGTGATGCCCACTTCGTTGAAGCCCATCAGCGGGCGCATCCCCATTCCCCCGGCGATGAGCTTGTCAACGCCTTTTTCCGCCAGGTACCGGACAGGCGCCATGCAGCCGCCCTGTTCATGAGGGATATTGGGAATGACCTCGACATTGTTGATTTCATCGCCTGTTACTGAAACGAGGGTATAGATTTCGCAATGGCCGAAGTGGGCGCCCAGGGGCGCATCGAGTCCGCCGGGCATTTCCGACGGCACAGCGATCAGTGTGTTCATATCTTTTCTCCTTAATGCAGGTAAATTTTCAAGGCGTTGGATGGGGTGCAGTTTAATGCGCCAAACATCCGGTGCCGGAGCGCAGCCTGCCCGACCTGTTGATCTGAGCATATGCGCAAGTTAAAATAGTGACTCGATCCGTCCTTGTCAACACGAATTTCCAGTTGCGGGTATTTCGTGCGGCTTGGGGATTATTTCAGCACATCGGGGTTTAAAGGGATGGTTTTCAAAGCCGGGCTTGAAGCCGGCGCCGTGATGTATAATAATACCGGGTAAAGGAAGGTCTTTTTTTGACGCGAACCCATCTGAAAATTCGGAGCGAAACGCATGGCGGTGCAGCACGGCGAAAAAATAATGCTTTGCAGTGATCTTGACCGGACCCTCATACCAAACGGCTTCCAGCCGGAATCACCGGATGCCAGGCCTTTTCTGCGCCGCCTGGCACAGCGGCCCGAGTTGATCCTGGTCTATGCCACCGGGAGGGACACCGGTCTTATTGCGGAGGCCCTGAAAACCTGGGACCTGCCTTTGCCCCACATCGCGGTCGGCGACGTGGGGACCGCCATATACACCGTGGCCGGTACGTTGGATAAACCTCAATTTGACCCGTGGCAGGACTGGCAGGAAGCAATCGCTGCTGACTGGAACGGGCGAAACGGTCGTGACCTGCTGAAAATGCTCTCGGATTTCAAGGTGCTGCGCTTGCAGGCGGAAGAAAAGCAGAAAGCATTCAAGCTCAGCTTTTATACCGATGTCGGGCTGGATTTGGAGGGCCTGGCGGGTAAAATGAAAGCAGCCCTTCTGGAAAACGGGATTCGGGCAAGCATTGTTGCCAGCATCGATGAAATGGCGGACGTGGGCCTCGTGGACGTGCTGCCCGAAAGGGCTACGAAAGTGCATGCCATTTATTACATTATCCAAAAATATTCGATCGATGCTTCCAGGGTGGTGTATGCGGGGGATTCAGGGAACGACCTGCCTGCTCTGACCAGTGGGTTGAACGCTGTGCTCGTCCGAAACGCGTCGGAGGACGTCTGCCGGCAGGCAATCGATATGGCGTCCCAGAAAGGGCATGAATTTGCGCTTTATCTTGCCGAAGGCGGGTTTATGGGGATGAACGGCAACTACGCGGCGGGCGTGCTGGAAGGCCTGGCCCATTTCATGCCGGCGGTTCGGCATTGGCTGTGACATTGCGGGACGTCGTTTATTTTTGGTTGCGATATTCGAAATCGAAATCGAAATTGAAATCGAAATCGGGAAAAAATGCCTCCTGGACGCGAAAAGCTTGCGGACTGACATTTTATTAAAGGACAATTTCCCCCAAAAGGTTGTTCAGCCTTTCGGGATCGGGGTAGTTATCGGGGTCGAATTTGCAGAACCCCCAGGGGACAGACTTCCAGTCTGCGGGTCGAAGCAAAACCCCCGGGGAAGGCCGAGCAGGAAGCCAACTATCGGGGGAGCGACTTCAACCCGGGAGGCAGATTGAAAACCTGTACCCTTTAACCAAAAAAACATATGCCATAGCGGGGGATTTACGATGAAACCAATTCGAACAGTATTCAACACGGCAGCGGCTATCCTGTTATGCGCCATTGCCGGGATGCTGCTGGCGTCCTGCTCCGTCATGTCCAAGGATGTCCGCAGGGACGCTGAAACCGATATCCCCTTTCGGTTATTGAAAAAGGATGCAGATCAATACGCCGGTAGCACCGTTATTGCGGGCGGGTACATCCTTGAAACCCTGAATTTTGAGGACCAAACCCGGCTGCTGGTCCTCCAGGCGCCGCTCACCGTGCGCGACGAACCCAGGGACCGGGACCTGTCCGAAGGCCGGTTCGTGGTGGTTTACGACGGTTTTCTTGATCCGGCGGTGTATGAAAAGGGGCGGAAAATAACCGTTGCCGGGACTGTCCGGGGCCGGGAGCCGGCGCGGATCAACGGGCACACCTTTTTCATGCCCCTGCTTGACGCCCGTGAGATTTACCTGTGGCAGACGCCCCGTGAACCATTGGGGTATTATCATGGTGATCCGTTTCATCCCTGGCCCGACCCGTACCTGCGCTGCAGGCCGTATCCCCTGTTTTACTGGTAGTTTCACTGCAGTGTCTGCTTTTGTTTTTCCCGTTTTGAGCGGTCTTTTTCCACAAACAACGGTTTCCCGCTGTCGGATTCTTTTTCGGTCCAGTACATGACCGTTGAAAATGTGGCCGGGGTGGGGGTAAATATCTGGACCTGCTCGGGTGTGAATTTAAGCGTGCGCCGGGTAAACTGCTTCAACCGGCGCATGTCCGCCATGGTGCAACCCGGGTGGGCGGCGATGAAATAGCAGGTCAAATAACGTTTTTGGCCGGTTTTTTTCACGGCTTGATCGAACCGGGATAGGAAGGCCCGGGTCTGCTCGATTTCGGATAGTGGATAGCTGACATCCTCACCGTGCTCCCGCTGCAAGACTTCCAACTGCTCGACCATGCGATCAAACTGATCCAGTGTCCGCGTGGTATGATGCTCAGTGACCGGCCTTACCAGTGCCGGTGCGG
>SKZX01000042.1 GCA_007127175.1 Desulfobacterales bacterium | reverse complement strand
TGCACCCGTAAAAGTCACGATCAGACGGCTTTGGAAAAAGTTCAAGATCAAGGCGCGAGCAATTTTTGAAGAATTGATAGTACTTATGCGTACGTGAGATTCTTCAAAGATTGCTCGCAACGCAGATATTGGGCTTTTTACGAAGCCGTCAGGATTGAGGAAAGGCGGAATAGGGTATGCAGGCACCATTGACAGTGAAACAGCAGCGCCTTCTGGAATTCCTCCGGGCGCACATTGAAAAAAGCGGTGCGGCGCCGTCGCTGCGCGAGGCCGCCCGGGAGATGGGCATCAGCCACACCGCCGTGGCCCAGACCCTTAAAATTCTGGAGAAAAAGGGGCTGGTTCGGCGTGAAGGGCGCTATGGCCGAAGCATTTATCTTGTGGGCCGGCATCGGGGATCGGATGGCATTCACCGGTGGCGGGAAGTCCCGGTGATCGGCCGCATCACTGCGGGGCTGCCCATGTACGCCCAGCAGGAATGGGAAGAAAGCATCGTCGTGGACGCGGGGTTCTACAAGGGGGAAAACCTGTTTGCCCTGGCGGTCAAGGGGGATTCCATGACAGGGGCCGGGATTCTCCACGGGGACCTGGCCATCTGCGAGCCGCGGCAGTATGCAGCTAACGGCGAGATCGTGGTGGCCCTGGTGGGCGGCGAGGAAGCCACGGTCAAGCGGTTTTTCGCGTATGCCGACCATATCGTGCTCCGGCCGGAAAATCCGGCATACACCCCCGTGCGCTACGGCTTTGGCGACATCCTGGTCCAGGGGAAGGTGATCGGGATCCAGCGCGGGCCGGATGTGATGCAGCGGTTGTAGTCGTTGAAGAGGAGCGTCCCGTGCATTGTTTTTCAAAGGCAAACCCGGACCGGCCCCGGACGGTGGTGCACCTCAATATCGCGGATTTTGCCGTGGCTGTTGAGCGGCAGGCGGACGGCGGGCTGAAAGGCCGACCCGTGATCATCGCCCGGGGAGGCGGCCTGCGCGCCGCCGTTCATGACATGAGCGAAGAGGCGTATCAGTGCGGGGTGAGAAAAGCCATGCCCCTCGGCCTTGCGGTGCGGCGCTGCCGGGACGCGGTGGTGCTTCCCCCCCGGCCGGACCGGTACGAGCGGGCCATGGCGGACCTGTTCCGTGAAGTGTGCGATTATTCCCCCCTTGTGGAGCCGGGCGAAAATGACGGCCATTTTTTTATCGACATTACCGGCACCGGCCGGCTTTTCGGCCCCCCGCCGGATGTGGCCCGGCGCATGTATTGCCGGATCCGGAAGCGTTTCGGCCTGGTGCCCATCTGGTCGGTGGCCCCCAACAAGCTGGTGTCCAAGGTGGCGACCCGCCTGGTCAAGCCGGTGGGGGAATACGTGGTGGCCGAAGGGGAGGAACGCGCGTTTATCCTGCCGCTGCCCCTGGTGCTCCTGCCGGGGATCGAAAAAAACGATTTGCTGCAGCTTGCGGATTTCAACCTGACCACGGCGGGGCAGGTCGCAGGCCTTGGGGAAGACGCTTTGGCAACGGTTTTCGGAAAGCGGGCCGGCTTTATTTTTGAAACGGTCCGGGGAATCGACGCCTCGCCGGTTATGGCGGCCGGGCAAAAGCCGGAGACGGTCTTTGCATCCCGGGCGTTTGGCGGAGATGCCGTTGCGTTCCGTTTTGTAGCCCAAGGCGTGTACGAACTGGTCGAAGCGGTCGGTGCGGCCCTCCGACGCCGGGGGCGGGCCGCGCGCAGCCTTTCCATTGCCGTGGACTATCCCGACGGGGTGCGGTGCTGCCGGCAGCTTTCGGTGCAGCCGCCTTCCGCAAACGACATCAACCTTTTCGAGACCGCCCGCAGGCTCATGGACATGGCATGGCTCCGCCGGGTGCGCCCTTCCCGAATAACCCTTGCCTGCCCGAAGCCGGTCCACCACCGGCCCCAGATGGAGCTGTTCGGCGGGATGGAAAAAACCTTTAAAAACGACACCCTGATGGATGCCGTGGACCATGTGCGCCGCCGTTTCGGACAGGGCGCCGTGCGCATGGGGCGCACCTTAAACCCATGATCCCGCT
Organism: Desulfobacterales bacterium; assembly: GCA_007127175.1. Classification (GTDB taxonomy): domain Bacteria; phylum Desulfobacterota; class Desulfobacteria; order Desulfobacterales; family Desulfosalsimonadaceae; genus B1SED10-16. The sequence continues at coordinate 16,403 of SKZX01000042.1, read as the reverse complement.
TTCGGTCCGCTCCGCGTATTCCTTCGGACGGGGCGTAAACAGCCCGGCGGATATCTGCCGTCACGCACGAAAGCTGGGCTACGACCGCCTGGCGCTCACCGACACGGACAACCTCTGCGGGCTCATGCCCTTTGTCGCCGCCTGCCACCGTGAAGGCATCCGGCCGGTTACCGGTGCGGAGATCACGGATCCCCGCACACCGGATCGCGCGTTTTTCCTGGTAAAGGAGGCGCTGGGGTATGAAAACCTCTGCCGCCTTATCACGCGGCGCCACATGCATGACGGGTTTGATCTCAAATCCGATATGGCGGCATTTTCAAAGGGGTTGGTAGTGCTTGCCCAAAGCCCGGGGGTGCTTTATGCCGGGGTCGAAGCGGGGATGGACGTTGCGGCGGCGCTGCCGGGAAAGCCCCTTCCGGGGAGCCATCCCCTGCGGGCGGCGGCCCGGCGCACGGGCACGCCCCTGGTGGCGGTGCCGGGAAGTTTTTTCAACCATCCGGAAGAATTCTCCATTCACCGGGTGCTGCGGGCCATCGATGCGAACACGAACACGGACCGCCTTGGACCCGGGGACATCGCCCCGGCCGATGCCTTTCTCGCTTCCCCGGAAGCGTACCAAAAGCGTTTTGCCGCCTGCTCCGAGGCCGTCCGCAATACGTTTGCCGTGGCGGAGCGGCTCGTTTTCACCCGCCCGGAATTCGGCCTGGTCATGCCGCCCTGGGAGTCGGACACGGCCGAGGCGGCGGCGTCCCGCCTGCGGGCGGCCGCATACCAGGGTGCCCGCAGGCGCTACGGCGATATTTCCGGAGCCGTGTCGGCGCGGCTGGACCATGAGCTGGACATGATATCGAAGATGGGTTTTTGCGGGTACTTCCTCATCGTGGCCGACATTGTCGCCCACAGTCCCCGCACCTGCGGCCGCGGGTCGGGTGCGGCCTCCCTGGTGGCGTATTGCCTTGGCATCACCAACGTGTGCCCGGTCCGGCACAACCTGTATTTCGAGCGGTTTCTGAACTCCGGCCGAAAGGACCCCCCGGATATTGACGTGGATTTTGCCTGGGATGAGCGGGACGCCGTGATTGGGGCGGTTCTGGACAAATACCGGGGGCGTTCGGCCATGGTGTCCAGCCACGTCTGCTTTCAGACCCGCATGGCCGTGCGCGAGACCGCAAGGGTCTTCGGGTTGACCGAGCAGGAGATCGGCCGGGTCACCGGAAAGCTGCCGTGGGGTTTTTCAGCCGATGCGCACGGCAGAGACCCGGCCGAACAGGTCGCAGCCCTGCCGCGCATGCGGGGCGTTGACCTGTCGCATCCCTGGCCGGCGATCCTGTCCGTGGCCGCCCGGATCACGGGGTTGCCCCGGCATCTGTCGGTGCATTCGGGCGGGGTGGTCATCACGCCGGGGCCCATTGACGCGTTTGTCCCGCTTCAGAGAGCGCCCAAGGGCGTTACGATCCTCCAGTGGGACAAGGACGCGGTGGAGGATGCCGGCCTGGTGAAGATCGACCTTCTGGGCAACCGCAGCCTGGGGGTGATCCGGGACGCCGTTGCGGACATCCGGGCGGACGGGGGGGCCGTGGATGAAGCATCCTGGACCCCGGAGGAGGATCCTCCCACGCAGGAGACCATTGCCCGGGGAGAGACCATGGGCTGTTTTTACATTGAAAGCCCGGCCATGCGCATGCTGCAGCAAAAAGCCGGTGTGGGGGATTTCGAGCACCTGGTCATCCACTCCTCCATTATCCGGCCCGCGGCAAACGACGTCATCCAGGAGTATATCCGCCGCCTGCACGGGGGGCACTGGCGGGCGATCCATCCGCTTCTGGAATCGGTATTGTCCGAAACCTTCGGCCTGATGATTTTCCAGGAGGACGTCTCCCGGGTGGCTGTGGCTGTGGCGGGGTTTTCCCATTCGGATGCGGACGGCCTGCGCAAGGTCATGTCCAGAAAAGACCGGGCCCGCCGCCTGGGCGATTATTTCGAACGCTTTGAGCGGGGCGCGCGGCAGCGCGGCCTTGACCCCGGCCAGGTCGAGGCGGTCTGGCGCATGATCATGAGCTTCAACGGGTATTCCTTCTGCAAGCCCCACAGCGCTTCCTACGCCAAGATCTCCTTTGAGGCCGCATACCTGAAAACCCATTTTCCGGCCGCGTTCATGGCCGCGGTCATCAGCAACCAGGGCGGCTTTTACACCGCCTTTGCCTACGTGTCCGAGGCAAGGCGGATGGGTATCACGATCCTTCCCCCGGATGCGGGAGAAAGCCGTGTGCGCTGGAAGGGGCAGGGGCGCACCCTGCGTGTGGGGCTGCTGTCCATTAAGGGGCTGTCTTCGGAGACCATGGCCCGGATGGTCCGGGAGCGGGAAACGGCGCGGTTTTCCGGTATGGTCGATTTCCTGGACCGCGTGCGCCCCGATGAGGCCGAAGCCCGGGCCCTGATCCACTGCGGGGCCCTGGACCGGTTTTCCGGGGGAAAAAATCACCGGGGCCGACTGTTGTGGGCATATTCTGCGTGGCGCAGCAGGCATGCGCGTAAAAACACGACCCTTTCCCTGTTTTCCGGCGCCTTGCCCCAGGCGCCGTCACCGGGTGTCGCCCCGCCCCTGCCGCCGGACGACCCCATGCAGAACCTTCGCCGGGAGTTTGCCGTGCTGGGGTTTCTGTGCGACTGCCACCCCATGGCCCTGTTTGCGGAGCGCCTGAAAAGCGAAAACACCGTCAAAGCCGTCCATCTGAGCAGGCACGCGGGCCGGCGCGTCCGGTTCGCCGGCTGGCTCATCACCGGAAAAACCATTTTGACCGGAAAAGGCGACCCCATGAAGTTCGTGACCTTCGAGGATGAAACCGGCCTGGTGGAAAGCGTCCTTTTTCCCGGTGCCTACCACCGGTTCTGCCACATCCTTGAATACGGCCGCCCGTTTCTGCTCTCCGGTATGGTCCGGGACAACTGCCTCGAGGTGGAGAGCATTCATGAAATCAAAACGATCAGAGCGGTCCCCAGCGTTCCACCAGTTGGGCCTTGGTAAAGGGCTCCGGCTACTCGCCCACGGCGGGGAAGTCCCCCTGGCAGCGGGTGATGAGCATGGGGTCGTTCTTGACCAGGTATTTATTTCTTGGGGGAATGCGCCGGGAGAAGAAAAGGCTGCCAGATGACGGCCGGACTGAGCTGCGGCTGGCTGCGGTTTAAGGCAGCGGCTCAAAGGTGATGGTGCCGGAGATGGTACGCTCGCCGCTTTTCCGGTAAATCGTGCCGAAACCGGCGTTTTCCGGTGCGCCTTCGGGCCTGATGTTTTTATAAACCATAGGCGGTGTGCGGACAGTGAGGTCGTTCATGATGAGGGTATTGTTTTCAAAGCACATGCTCCCGCCGGTGATGGCCATGTGTTCCGGTTCGGCATGGGAAATCCCGTCCCAGACAAGCGGCATTTTCAATCCTGGCAGTCCCACGGGAAATAAGGGAAAGGGTAACATCTTAAAGGTATTATAAGTTCCCGAAACATTGGCTGTGGGCAGGGTCTCTTCGGAAATAATTTCAGGGAAAGGCACTGTTTCCGCATGGAGAAAATTTTGTTTAAACAGGGGCGGGCCAGCAAGGCCGAAGGTCAGGACAACAATCAGGGCCGGGATCAGGATCAACGGGATGCCCGGTATGGATGACAGGTGTTTCATGGCTGTCGCTCCGCAGACAGGTTGGATATGGTTGCAGTATATACCGGATAGGGGGGTAATGAAAGGGGAAAAAGAAAAAGGGGTTGGCATGCCTTTTCGCGGCAATTTGCCCGTCGCCTTCCTGCGCAAGGCGTATGATTTCAGAGCCCTGTTTACGGCTCGCCGCTGCTGTTTTCTGCCATCATTTCGTTCAGCAGGGCAAGCGACTGAACGGCATCGGCTTCGCCGATGACATTGATGGCAAAACCGGCATGGAGAATCACGTAGTCGCCCACCCGCGCATCTTCAACCAGCGTGAGGCTGGCTTTTCGGCGCACCCCGTCCACGTCCACGAGGGCTTCATTCGCCCCGGGGTCAATCCCGATGATTTTTGCGGGTATGGCAACGCACATGATTCAAGCATTACCGCTTTGGTATGGTGTTGTAAATCGCTTTTTATCCTTTAAACACATTTTACAAAGCCGTCTGAAAACGACTTTTTACGAGCCCATCACCTTTGATAGCATCGTAAACGTCAGATATCGGCGTTATGCGCGATTCCTCAGAATTGCATCACGCCAAAGGCGTGACTGCATTCCTGGGAATCGCGCAAGCCTGGATCTTGACCTTTTTACGGGTTCATCACCCTTGGTTGTTCTTTTCAATTGCGCAGGGTCTTGATGACGTTCTTTTTTGAATCCAAAATTGTGAGTTCAATGGCGACACTGCCGTCCAGGCAGTGTGTGGCACAGGAGATTCAGGGGTCATAGGCGCGCACCGACATCTCCACCTTGTTCAGTATCCCCTCGTCCACTTCCCCGTTTTTGATGAGCATGCGGGCTGCCTGGTTGACGCTCATGTTGATGGGCCCCAGGTTGTGGGTGGTGCCCACGATGAGGTTGGCCCGGGTGATGAGCCCGTTCTCGTCCGTTGAGTAGTCGTGGATCAGTGTGCCGCGGGGGGCTTCCACGCAGCCAACGCCGCGCCCTGCTTTCGGCGTGACTTCCGCGCGCACGTCCGGGTTTGTGATTTCCGGGTCTTCAAGGAGTTCGATGGCATGCTCGCACGCGTAGACCTCTTCGATGAGGCGGGCGTAGTGGTAGAGCAGGGTGGCCTGGGCCGGCCGGCCGAACAGCGCCCGGAACTCCTCCAGTTCGGCCTGGGCGCGCGGGGTCGCCATTTTGTCGGCCACGTTGATGCGGGCCAGGGTGTTGGCGCGGTAGATGCCTTTGGGCGCGTCCAGGTCCAGGGAAAAACCCTCGCCCCATGCTTTTGCATAGGGGAACTTGCCGTAGGACCAGGGAATGACCTTTTCCCCGAGGTAATCGGTATAGTCCTGGACGTCGAAATCCGTGTATGAGCCGTCGGGCTTCATGAGCCGGATATCGCCGTCATACAGGTTTAAGGCCCCGTCCTTGTCCACCGTGCCGATGAACCCGGTGTTGATCACCCCCAGGACCTTGATGGTATCGAGGTACTTGGGGAAGACCTCCTTTTTGGCGAAATCAATGGTGAACAGGGCAAAATCCATTATTTCCCGCATGTCCGACAAGATCCATTTCCGGTCTTCCTCGGACATGGGGCGGGCGAACCCGCCCGCAACGCCGGCCACCGGGTGGATGCTCTTGCCGGCAAAGTTCTCCAGGATCATCTTGGCCTTGTAGCGCATCTTGACGACCCGGGTGGCCAGTTCCGGGTTGGCCTTGGCAATGCCGATGACGTTTCTCACCGCATAGTCGGCGTCCGGGCCGATCACGAAGTCGGCGGCCGCCAGGAAGAAAAAGTGAAGCAATTTGTCCTCGGCCTGGGCGATGGTCTGGATCAGCTCGCGCAGCTTGTGCCCGGTGGTAGTGGGCGTGACCCCGAAGCACCGGTCCACGGCCTTGTTGGAGGCCAGGTGGTGGTGCCATGGGCAGATGCCGCATATCCGGGTGACGATGCGGGGGATTTCCTCGGCCGGCTTGCCTTCCACGAATTTTTCAAACCCCCGGATCGACTGGAAATGGACCTTGGAATCGGCCACGTTGCCGTCGTCGTCCAGCTCGATGGCGATGGTGGCATGTCCCTCGATCCGTGTGACGGGGTTTATCTTGATGGTTCGCGTGGTCATTAAAGTGCCTCCTTGGTTATGATGGCGGAACATGCCCGGGTTTGGGCTTCGACCCGGGAGACAGACTGGAAGTCTGTCCCCTGGGGGTATTGAGTCCCTCCAGGGGACAGACTTCCAGTCTGTCTCCCGGGTCGGAACCACCACCCCTCCAGGCAAACTTTGTCCACATCTTTGCTATATGTTGCGACAAAGCTTTTCCTTTATTTCAAAATTTGATTCGCACCTGTTACAACCCCGAGATCAACAGGGCACGGTGAAGAAGTTCGTTTTTCACCTACAACTTACAACCTACAACCTACAACCGCCCACCCCCCGGCCGCAGCATCCCGTGCGCCCCTGTGAAGCGCAGCATGGACGACGACTCCGGCAGGGAGGCAATGTCGATGCCGTTTGATACGAGGGCGTTTAACATGTCGAGGCGCTGGTTGCCGTCCTTTTCCACAGGGCCGTAGCACCCGCGGCACGGCACGCGCGCGGAGATGCACCGCGGGTCCCCCTCATTGCCGCAGCAGCCGGCTTTGGTCACCGGACCCATGCACAGCAGGCCCTGCTCCAGGATGCAGCGCATCTTGTCGATGCCGTCATTCACGTTCTCGTATTCCGGGGCCTGCAGATAGCGCCGGAGCTTTTTCACTTTTCCCTTTCCCTCCCGTGTTGTGGGGCAGGTGTCGCACACGCTTTTGTCCCGTAGAACGGCGGGGCGCCCCTCCAGAAAGGCCACCAGGGTTTCGAACACCTGGTCGGAATGGGGCGGGCACCCCGGCAGCAGGATGTCCACATCGATTTTTTCGTCCACGGCATAGCAGGCGTCCAACAGGCCCGGCAGGCCGTCGGAAGGCCTTTCGTCATGCGGGTCCGTTGTTTCCGTTGAATAATAGTGCTCGAGGATCTGCTCCGTGGTAAAGGTGTTGCAAAGGGCCGGGATGCCGCCGTGCGTGGCGCAGGTGCCCATGGCGATGATCGCCCCGCATTTTTTTCGCATCTCGAGGGCCACTTCCAGGTGTTCCTCGTTCCGGATGGAGCCGGTGATGATGCCCACGGCCGCTTCCGGCATTTCCAGGTGCTTCCCGTCCCCCATCTGGTTAAAGTATTTGTGGTCCATGAGCGCCGGCAGGTGGACGAATTCCACGAGATCCAGTACCGTCAGCAGCCGTGGCCCCATGTCAATAATGGATATTTCACAACCGGCGCAGGCGTTCAACCAGTCGATGGCAATTTTTGCTGGCATGGTTCTATTCCTTTATGATGACTGTTTTCGGACCCAGCTCGCGCCGGTTGTGGCGGGCGGCTTTTTTCTTTTTGGCAGCCGCTTCCCGCATGGCAGCAAGGGCTTCGCTCGAGTAGTTGGGGTTATCGTTTTTGGGGAACTCCTCCACCGCTTTTTCCTTGGCGGAGGCGAATATGGCTCTTCCCAGGGGGGTCCGGGTGAGCACCGTGGTCCATCCCTCGGCCGCACCGATCCCCCCGAAGGACACGTCCGCGAATTCGGCTGAGTAGTCCCGGCAGTACCGGCAGGCGTAGCGCTTCATGAAATCCAGGTCCCCGATGGGCATGGACCGGGTTTCACCGTTTTTCAGGTGGACCATGAAATTGTCCTTGATGTTGATTTTTTTCACGTTCTCCCACGAGAAGCCGTGGTCCCCGGCCAGCTTTTCCCGCTGGGCCTCTTTGAACACGAAATTGCCGGAGCAGAAAAGCCCCAGGCAGAACTGCACCGAATCCGACGGCACGACCCCCATGGCTTCCATGCGGCGGTAGGCCTTGATCTGGCAGGGGGTCCCCACCAGGGCCACGCGGCGAAGCCCCTTTTTGCGCAGCGGCGCAAACCCTTCGATGGCGGACAGGGTCACGTACCGGTCGGAAAACTGCTTCATGCCGTGGGACGTGTCGAAGAAAAAACCGGCGGCTGCCAGAATGTCGTCTTTGGAAACCGCCAGGGCGGGCGTCCGGGTATAGGTGTCCACCTGCTTGGCCACGATGGCCCCGTCAATGCGGCCGTGTTCAAAAAGATGGAGCAGCATGGCCGTGACCACGCCGCCGTCGGTTGCGATTTCCCGGATTTCCGGGTCGACGGCCCGTGCCACGGATGTTTCGATGATCCGGCCGTTGGGCTCGCTCCAGGCGGCCCGGCGGCGGACTTCCTCCTCGTATTCGTCGATCTCCGGACAAATGGAGTAGCAAAGCCCGCATTCGATGCATTTTTCCATGTCCGCATACCGGGGCTTCCCGTCATCATCCAGGTCCAGGGCGCCGTAGTTGATCGCCGTGCAGAAGGTGACGCACCCGCCGCAGCGGTGGCAGAGCCCGGGTTTCTGGACTTCCTGTATGAGGTTGAAAAAAGTTTCCATGCGTTTTTCCTCCCGGTCCTATAATCCAACGCCCGCCAGGTCCGGACCCAGGTAGGCGCGTTCGGTTTCGTCAAGGATACCCAGAGACAGGCAGATCAGGGTCCAGAGGTGCACGGTGTGGTATCCGCCATTGTAATGCTCGCTTAAGTCGTGGATCTGGGCATGGCAGTTGTGGCAGGGGGTGATGCAGTAGGCGGCGCCGGTCTGTTTGATCTGGTTGAACTTATAGAGGCCGTATTGCCGGCGCTGATCCGGGAACCCCGCCTGGAGGAACCCGCCCCCCCCGCCGCAGCAGTAGTTGTTGGAGCGGTTGGGGGACATGTCCACGAAGTTTTCCTCCCCCACCACGGTTTTCACCACGAATCGAAGCTCCTCGGCCATGGGGTCGCCAAAGCTTTTCCGGATGATCTGGCAGGGGTCCTGAACCGTGAACCGGATTTTGAGGTCCTTGTTCCAGTCGGCGTTCACCTTGAGCCTGCCTTCCCGTATCCAGTCGGCGTAGCAGGCGATGATGCTCTTGATTTCGAAGTTGTAAGGGATGTCAAATTTTTTCAGTCCGGCCCGGACTGCGAACATCTCGTGCCCTCACTCAGTGTTGAGCCAGGCCTTGCACCTCAGGTCCTCCACCGCCTTGACCTTGGTGCGGATGATGTGCTCCCAGGACGCATCGTCGGCCATGAACATGCAGTAGTTTTCAGCCGCCCACCCTTTTGACCCGTAGGTCCAGTCGGCGCCGGCAAGGTTCAGAATCTTCCACAGGGGGACCATTTCCTCGGGCTCGGTGACCGGCTCCCGGGAGTTCTGGTTCAGGAACAATTCGGCCCCGACCTTGTCCACGGGGGCCTGGAGCTTTTCAAACCCGGCCTGGCCGGCCCGGACCTCGTCGAGGACGTCTTCCACCACGAAGCGCCAGTCTTCTTCTGAAACCCCCATGGCGCTGCACGTGTCGTGCTTGAGCGCCGCATCGCAGGAGGCCACGATGCCCTTGGGGCGCTGCTCGCGGGGCCGGCTGGCGCGCACGTTGAAGATGAGCTGGGGGATGTCGATTTTCATGGGGCAGGCGTAAATGCACCGCTGGCACATGGTGCACCACCAGGCCCAGTCGCTGGACAGGATCTCGTCATCGGCGCCCATGGCCGCCAGCCGCAGGAATCGGCGGGGGTCCATATCGCCGATGCCCGATGCGGGACATCCGGACGCGCAGGCCCCGCAGGTAAGGCACAGGTTCAGGTTGCCGCCGTCCGGCAGGATCGACATGACGTGATCCTTGAAAAGGCTTTTTCTGGTTTTGCCCAGTCTGATTTCTTCGGCTCTCATCACCTGCTCCTTTTTATTCGGGATTGGCCGGATGCCGGCTTTTGGCCGCATCTCCGGATACGGTTGCAGCCTGCCCGGCAATGACGCCGCCGGGGATGTTGGGGCCTATCGCGGCGATCTTTTCCGTGAAGCGGGTGACGATGTCCGCAAAGCGGGCGGCCTCGGCAGAGGATACCCACTGGATGTCGAAGCGCTCGGGGTCGATTCCGGATTCTTCCAGCACGATCTTGATGACGTGCGACCGGGCCTGTGCCTTGTCATTACCGTCCAGGTAATGGCATTCGCCGGGGTGTCACCCCATGACCAGGACGCCGTCCGCGCCCTTGTTGAGTGCTTCCACCACGAGGTCCGGCGGGACCATTCCGGAGCACATCACGCGGATCGCCCGCATGTCGCTCGGGTACTGGAACCGCATGATGCCGGCCAGGTCCCCGCCGGCATAGGCGCACCAGTTGCACAGAAACCCGATGATTTTCGGTTCGAATGCGCTGCTCATATGCTTGTTCTCCTTGGTATATGTTTTTGATTCAACCCGTCTGTCCCCTTTGGTATCGAATGTTGGCCGCGTTCTGCAGACCCTCCGGGGGACAGAATTTCAATTCTGTCCCCCGGGTCGAAGATACCCGCTCATGACCTTGCAGGTCCGATCAGTTCGGCAGGTCCAGGGCTGCATAAACCTGGGCCTGAAGTTGATCGATGGTGAACCCGTGCACCAGGATGCCCCCCTTGGGGCAGGCGGCCTGGCAGATGCCGCACCCCTTGCACAACGCCTTGTCGGTTTCCACTTTTTTGGCCGTCCGTCCGTTTTCCGCATAGGCGATGATGGATATGGCCTGGTAGGGGCAGGCGTCCAGGCAGACGGCGCAACCGTCACAGTGTTCGGTCACGTGCGACTTGATGGCGTCCAGGTACATCACGTCCCTGGAAAGAATGACGGATGCCCGGGATGCGGCCGCCTGGGCCTGGGATATTGATTCCTCCAGGGGTTTCGGGAACCCGCCGATGCCGGCCACGAACAGGCCGTCGGCCGCCATGTCCACAGGGCGCAGCTTCGGGTGGGCCTCGTTGAGAAATCCGTCCTGGTTGGTGGCGCACCGGTAGATGGACACGAGGTCCGCCACGTCGTTGGGCACAACCGCAGCCGCCAGAACCAGCAGATCCGTGTCAATGGCGATTTTACGGTTGATCACCGGATCGGTGACCCTTACCACCAGTCGGTCGCCGTCCCTTGACACCTGCGGCTTGTTTTCAAGGTCGTACCGTATGAAGAGCACCCCCATTTCCCGGGCCTTCTTGTAGAGGTCCTCGTTCAAGCCATAGGTGCGCATGTCCCGGTACAGGACGAACACGGCCATATCCGGTTTCTGTGTTTTAAGGTCGACGGCGGCTTTTACCGAGTGGGTGCAGCACAGCCGGCTGCAGTAAGGGCGATTTTCATCGCGGGAGCCCACGCATTGGATAAACACGGCGGACGCCAGGGATGCCGTCCGGTCGGGGTCATCCGCTATGAGCCGATCGAACTGGAGGTGGGTGACGACCCGGTCGTCTTGGCCGTAAAGATACTCGACGGGCACGGATTCTGCAGCGCCCGTGGCCAGAACGGCAATGCCGTAGGAAAAGGTGCGAACTTCACCGTCGGCTTCCACGTCACTGGTGAAGTTCCCCACCGACCCGGTTGCGCTTGTGATGCGGGCGGTGGTGAGCACCTCGATGCGGCGATGCCCCTTTACCTTTGCGATGAGGGCCTCCAGCATGGGCCGGACGGGCTCGCCCCGGGCGGTGGTGCGCAGCTGCCAGGCATTACCCCCCAGCCGGTCGCTTTTTTCGATGAGTACCGTGTCGTAGCCCTGGTCCCCGAGCTTCAGTGCCGCGGTCATGCCCGTCACCCCGCCGCCGATGACCATGGCACGGGGCACAACCGGCACCTCCATTTGGGCGAGGGGGAATATCCGGCCCGCTTTGGCCACGGCCATGCGCACCTGGTCTTTTGCCTTTTGGGTGGCTTTTTCCGGCTGTTTCTGGTGAACCCACGAATTCTGGTTCCGGATGTTGGCCATTTCCACGAGATAGCCGTTGATGCCCAGTTCTTTGAGTGTGTCCTGAAACAGGGGTTCATGGGTGCGCGGTGAGCACGCGGCGATCACCACCCGGTTGAGCCCCTTCTCTTTCACGATTTTTCCCATCATCCCCTGGGCGTCGGTGGAGCAGGAAAACAGGCTGTTTTCCGCGTAGGCCACGAAGGGAAGGGTTTTGGCGTATTCGGTCAGTGCGGTCACATCCACGTGCTGGGCGATGTTGATGCCGCAAGAGCAGACAAAGACGCCGATTTTCGGCGCCTGGCCGGCGAGGTCGGCCTCCGGGGGATAGGTTTTTTTCCGGGTGAGGGTCCCCCGCGCGGAAACCAGGTCCGCTGCTGCACATGCGGCCGCCGACGAGGCATGGGCCACGGCGCTGGGGATGTTCATGGGCCCCATGAAGGAGCCGCCAATGTAAATGCCCGCTTTGGAACTGGCCACGGGATTGAAGTCGCCGGTTTCGGCAAAGCGGTAAGGTGTGAGCCGGATGCCGGTTTTCTCCGCCAGGTCGAGGGCATCCCGGGGGGCTTCCAGGCCGATGGACAGCACGGCCATGTCGAATTGCTCCTCGACTTTCCGGCCGTCCTCGGTGCTGTAAAGCATTTTCACGCCCACGCCGCCGGGGCCGGCCTCGATAGTGTGCGGGCGGGCACGCATGAATTGGATATTTTTATCTTTGGCGTAATTGTAATACAACTCGAACTCTTTGCCGTGGCACCGCATGTCCATGAAGAAAATAGTCTGCCTGCCGCCCCCGGGGATGTGGGTTTCGGTGATCAGCGCCTGTTTCATGGCGTACATGCAGCACACACTGGAGCAGTAGCCGTTGTCGGACTTGTTGGTGTTTCTGGATCCCACGCATTGAAGCCATGCGATGTTTTGGGGCGTTTTGCCGTTGGACGGCTGCTCCAGGTGGCCGTGCAGGGGGCCGCCCGGCGACAGCATGCGTTCGTATTCCATGCCGGTGACCACGTCCGGTATCCTGCCGTAGCCGTAGAAATCGAACACCGACGGGTCAAAGGGCTTGTGCCCGGGGGAGAGGATCACGGACCCCACGTTGAGGGTGACGATCTGCTCCCGGTCCTTGAAATTGATGGCCCCGGTTGGGCAGAATTTTTCGCAGGCCAGGCATTTCCCCTTGCCTTTCTGGATAAAGATGCAGGTTTCCGGGTCGATGGCGTATTTAAGGGGGATGGTCTGGCCGTATTGGATATAGGCCGCTTTTCGCCGGGAAAGCCCCAGGTTGTAGTCGTCCTTGACCAGCTTGGGGCATTTTTCCGCGCAGATGCCGCAGGCGATGCATTTGTCCATATCGATATAGCGGGGGTTTTTGCGGACCGTGACCGTGAAGTTGCCTGCCTGACCGTTTACATCAACCACTTCGGAGAGGGTTAAAAGCTCGATATTCAAGTGCCGACCGCACTCGACCAGTTTCGGTGAGAGAATTCACATGGCGCAGTCGTTGGTGGGGAAGGTCTTGTCCAGCTGGGACATCCGGCCGCCGATGCCGGGCCTCTTTTCAACCAGGTGAACGAAATAGCCGGCATCGGCCAGGTCCAGGGACGCCTGGATACTGGCGATTCCGCCGCCTACAACCATAACGGATCCCACAATTTTGTCTGACATGGGCACCTCTTTTTCAACTTTGAGGGTTTTGGATTGGCTTTTTCCTTTCAGGGGCGGCAGTGTTTCGCTTGTTCCTGTGATCTGATCGACCGTTTTCGGCTCGATCCCCTGTGAGAAAAGAAAACGGATAAACAGTTCTTTTTCAATGGCATATCGCTTTCCGGCGACCGGTCTTGCGGCGAGCGCTCCGCTTTTGATCCAATTGCCCACGGTGTTCCGATGGACACCGAGCATCCCGGCAAGCCAGCCCACACGAAACTGAATCATATCATCTCCTTTGCGTGATCTTTCCTGGAGGGGACGTCGCTTTTGACGATATCCATTATATACACGCACATGTCATGGATTGCGCGCGTGACGGCCGTTGAAAGGCCGGGGTTGATTTCTTCCGGGATGTGTCCGGGCTGGACGACCAGCACGCGGACATCCACGTCCGTATGGGTTTTGAGTTCCTTGAGCATGTTGGTGGTTGGAAACTGGTGAAGGGAGAAATCGCTGGTTTTTCGAGGATCTATGGCATCGATGTCAATCTCCGATATGTCGCCGGGGGCCTTTCCGTTTTGCGGGGACGCGTCGACAATGATGATCTGGTCGGGCTTTTTTTCGGCCAGCAGAATATTGAAGAGCATGTCGCGCACGGCGGTGCCCGCGTCGATGCACGCAGCATAATCCGGTATCCTGTGGTTCGCTTCCAGATGTTCGATGACGGCAGGGCCGAAACCGTCATCGCCGAAAAGCGGGTTGCCGCAGCCGAAAATCAGGCGGGATTTGGAATGGATCGAATCGATCATTATTTCCGCACCTTCTTAAATTACCACCCTTTTTGCCCGTTGGGAGGGAAAAGAGGGCCGGACGGCACCGGGCAAACGTCAGGTTGTGCAATCAGGGTGGTTCATTGGGAAGACTGTGCCTGTTGTGCACATTATGCAAAATGTGCCAAAAAGCACTGTTCACGAAAATAAACTATAATTTATATAAAATCAATAAAAATTTTTCGAATGTGTTTTTTTGGGTTCACTATTGAATCATTTTGTGTCTTTTTTGGAAAAACGCTGGTGTCTGGATGTCCTGGAAGAAGGGGCGCCGGAAGTATTTAAAAATCGACTTGACTTATGGCGCATGATGAATAGTGTTGGAAAACGCAGTATCAAAAAAAATAAAGGAGTTTTTCATGGAAAAAGTAGAATCAGGCAAATTTGTCAGTGTAGATTACGAAGGCCGACTGGACAGCGGTGAAGTCTTCGATTCCAGTCAGAACCGTCAACCCCTGGAGGTCCGGATGGGCGGCGGACAGGTGATCAAGGGTTTTGAAAACGCCTTGATGGGAATGGGGCTTCGGGAGAAAAAAGTGTTTACCCTTGAACCGGATGAGGCCTATGGCCAGCGGGACGAAAACCAGCTTCATACCTTTTCCAGGTCCGAAGTGCCGCCTGAAATGAAACCTCAGGTCGGCGATATGATCGGCCTTCACACGCCGGACGGCCAGCAGATACCCGCCACTATCGCCGAGGCGGACGAAGAGAAGATCGTGGTGGACCTGAACCACCCCCTTGCCGGAAAATCGCTGACCTTCGAGGTCGAGGTGATAGGCATCAGCGATACGCCGACACAGCCGATGCCCCAGGGTTGCGGCTGCGGCTGCGGTCCCGATCACGAAGGACATGGTCACGGACACGGCCCGGGCGGCTGCAGCTGCTGATAGGGCGGGTTTTTCATGCATCATTCGGACTGGGTCGCCAGGGAGGCTGCGAAAACACTAAATCGTCTGAAGCCGGCAATGCGTGCGGAAATGATGCGCCAGGAGGCCGTGTTGTCGCCGGTGAAGGTTCCTGAAGATGGGATCAGGCCGGAAAACGTTTTGTGGTTGGCTTTTGAAGCCCGGCTGGACGCGCATTTTCCCCGGCTTTTCCGGCTGCTGGTGGGCCTTTACGGGTGGCAGTACGATTTCTACTATCACCTGGAACAGATCATGCGCACCGCGGTTCGGGCCTGGAAAAACCGGCCCGAACGCCTGAAAGCCGTTGACAAGGATCGGGAGGCAGACCCCCTGTGGTTTCAGGACGAAACAATGATCGGCGGGGTTCTTTACGTGGACCTGTTTTCAGAGAACCTCGCCGGTCTTTACGATCACATCGGGTATTTCAAGAAGCTGGGGCTGACCTGCCTGCACCTCATGCCGCTTTTCGCCGTTCCCCGCGAAAACAGCGACGGGGGATATGCCGTGAGCGACTACCGTGCGATCCACCCGGATATCGGCACCATGGAAGAGTTGGCCGAGCTCAGCAATATCCTCCGGGACGAAGGCATATCGCTGGTGCTCGACTTCGTCATGAACCACACCGCTGATGAGCATGTGTGGGCGCGGATGGCAAAAGCAGGGGACCCCGAATTCCAAGCTTTCTATCTCATGTTCGAGGATCGGGGCGTGGTGGACCGCTACCAGCGGCACCTGCGGGACATCTTTCCCGATGTGCGGCGCGGGAGCTTCACGTTTGATGATACTTCCGGCAAATGGGTCTGGACCACTTTCAACAGCTTCCAGTGGGACCTCAACTACGCGAACCCGGCGGTGTTCCACGCCATGGCAGAAGAAATGCTGTTTCTGGCCAACGTGGGGGTCGATATACTACGGCTGGACGCGGTGGCGTTCACCTGGAAGCGCATGGGCACGACTTGCGAAAACCTGCCCGAAGCCCACCAGTTGATTCAGGCGTTCAATGCCCTGGCGCGGATCGCCGCACCCTCCCTGCTTTTCAAGTCCGAGGCCATTGTCCACCCGGACGAGGTCATCCGTTACATCCATCCCGAGGAGTGCCAGCTTTCCTACAACCCCCTGCTCATGGCCCTTTTGTGGGAGTCATTGGCTACCCGGGAGGTCACCCTTCTGACCCATGCCATGAAAAATCGCAGTCGCATCCACCCGGACTGCGCCTGGGTGAACTACCTGCGCTGCCACGACGACATCGGCTGGACCTTTGACGACGCGGACGCGGTTGCAGTGGGCATCGACCCGGAGGCGCACCGCCGGTTTTTAAATGACTTCTACACGGGGCAGTTTCCCGGATCGTTCGCCGCAGGCATGCCGTTCCAGTTCAACCCGGACACCGGTGATTTGCGCATATCCGGGACGCTTGCATCCCTGGCCGGTCTGGAAAAAGCCATGGCGCAAAAAGACCCGGTCCTTGTGGAGGCGGCCGTGCGGCGGATCAACCTGCTGCGCAGCATCATGATCAGCGCCGGCGGGATTCCCCTGATCTACCTGGGGGACGAGTGGGGGATG
>SKZX01000105.1 GCA_007127175.1 Desulfobacterales bacterium | reverse complement strand
TATATCATCCGGCATGATCTGTCAAGGAGAAAAAAAAGCTGAAACTGTCGGGAAAATGCTTTCCATGAAAAGACGGGCAATCAAAATTATCGCCGTCATTATCCTTGCCTGCGCATTCGGCGCTGCTACCGGGGCCATTATCGGCCTGACGCGGGACCTGCCACAGATCCGCATGCTGGAAAACTATTCACCTTCGGCGGTTACCAGGATCTATTCGGCCGACAATGTGCTGCTTGCGGAGCTTTACCTCGAAAAACGGGACCCTGTTTCCATAAACGCGGTGCCCGATGTGCTGAAAACCGCCCTGCTGACCACCGAGGACCGCCAGTTCTACCGGCACAGCGGCATTGACCTCAAGGGCATCGCCCGGGCCGTCATCAGCAATATCCGCTCCGGCAGGTATGTGGAAGGGGGCAGCACCCTGACCCAGCAGTTGTCCAAAACGCTCTTTCTGAGCCCGGAAAAATCCCTTCAGAGAAAGCTCAAAGAGGCGTTTCTGGCATTCCAGCTTGAACGGCGCTACACCAAGGATGAAATCCTGGAGCTGTATCTCAACCAGATATATTTCGGATCCGGGGCCTATGGCGTGGAAATGGCCGCAAAGCGGTATTTCGGCAAACCGGCAACCGATCTGGGCCTCCCCGAATCGGCCCTGCTGGCGGCCATGCCCAGGGCGCCGTCACTGTTTTCCCCCCTGGTCAACCCCGAACTGGCTGTAAGCCGGCGCAACATTGTTCTCGCTCAGATGCGCGATACAGGCGCCATCACGGATAAGGCTTATGAAAATGCCGTAAAAACACCCTATAGCCCGCCACTGGCAGTGGGCGAACCCAGAAAAGCACCCTATTTTGTCGATTTTGTCATTCGGGAAATGGAAAAAGCCGTCGGTGCGTCACGTCTTTACAAGGCAGGGTTGACAATCCACACCACTCTTTCATACCGCTTGCAGGAAGCAGCGGAAAAAGCCCTTGACGAGGGGCTTGAAAGCCTGGCTGGCAGGATGTCGGCAAATGGCATACCCGATCCCGATCCCCAAGGGGCGATCGTGGCGATCGACGTAAAAACCGGCGGCATTCTTGCCATGGCCGGCGGGCGCAATTATCATGAAAGCCCTTTTAACCGGTCGGTTGACGCACGCCGACAGCCCGGGTCGGCTTTCAAGCCGATTGTTTATGCCTATGCCATCGAACAGGGCTTCAGCCAGGCGTCACTGCTGCTGGACGCCCCCGTGTCCTACAACGGGTGGCAGCCCCGGAATTTCTCGGATACCTACGAAGGGGATATCACCCTCAGGAAGTCCCTGGCGGACTCCAAAAACATCCCGTCGGTGCGGCTGCTCCAGCAGGTGGGGCCTTCCGCCGTGGTTGATTTTGCAAAAGCTTGCGGCATCTCGTCTCCCATGGCGCCCTACCCTTCTCTCGCCCTGGGCGCTTTCGAAGTGACACTGCTGGAGTTGACCTCCGCCTATACGGTTTTCCCCAACCGGGGCACCCATGCAAAGCCGCACGCCGCAACCCTGGTGTCGGCGCCGGACGGGCAGGTTGTCTGGAAGCACGCCGGAGAAAAGTCATTCGCCATGTCAAGGTCCGGCGCTGCCGTGACAACGGATCTGCTAAGGAGCGCCGTCACCGAGGGGACAGGCAGGGGAGCGCGCAATATTGGCCGGGTTGTCGCCGGAAAAACCGGCACCACCAATGCGTATCGGGATGCATGGTTTATTGGGTTTTCGCCCGATATCGCCGCAGGCGTCTGGGTCGGCCGCGATAAATTCGTATCCCTGGGGCCCCATGAAACCGGCAGCCGGGCCGCACTTCCCATATGGACACGCTTTATGACCCATGCGCTTGCCGATCGCCGGGTCACATTTTTCGATTTTCCAGACGATGTGTCGGAAATACGGATCGATCCGGCGACCGGAAAGCGTGTATACGGCAGCAGCGGGGTGGCCGCCCGCTTCCGGAAAGACCAGCTGCCGCAATAAAGTTCTTGCTTTCAAAAATATTTATGGTTAAAGAGGCCCTATGATCCGGAAGGCCACCATAGACGACATCAAGCAGATTCACCAACTGCTGAAATATTACGGTGAAAAGGGGGAGCTGCTTGCCAGGCCCCTGAGCCGGCTGTATGACCATGTCCGCGATTTCCTGGTTTACGAATCACCGGAAAAAACTGGCATAATGGGATGCTGCGCGCTGCAGTTCTGCTGGGAGGATTTGGCTGAAATACGGTCTATCGCCGTTCACCATGACCACCTGAGAAAAAAAATCGGAACCAGGCTGTTGGAAGCGGCCTTTGAAGAAGCACGCGAATACAAGATCAAGAAGCTTTTCACCCTTACCTACAAACCCTATTTTTTCAAGCAATTCGGCTTTATTGAAATCGACAAGTCCGAACTGCCCATCAAAATCTGGTCGGACTGCATCCACTGCATCAAGTTTCCGGATTGCGATGAAATCGCAATGCTCAAGGTGCTTGGCTGATCAGGAATAGATGAGGTTGCATTTCAGGGGCGGGTACTCCCAGACACCGGGCAGCGGCAGAATATACTGGTTTTTTACCGTCAACCAGAAAAGCTCCGGCTTCAGCTCCCTCAATTTTCCGTCCTCGGGCGGCCTTGCCGCAGACGTCTGCTCATATATCACCTTGAAAAGAAAAACCCCCCCGCCTTTGTTGTTCTTATCGAGCATGAAGTGGTTTTTCAATTCTTTCAGTGTCAGGTCGTGGCGCTCAGCGATCTCATCCATCTCGGACTTGCTGAGCTTCATAAGCACGCTCTTTGAAACCCCCTGCTCCGAATACCGGTAAAGGGACCGGGATTCGCTGCTCGATACGTACACCGTTGAAACAAAGGGCAGCCGCCTGAGGTACTGGGCCGCCACAGCCGCTGCGGTTCTGCGCCCACCGATCATTTCGGGCAGCCCATAAAACTCGAAGAACTTCTTCTGTATATCCTGGGCATATTTTTCCCCTTTTTCATAGACATCCTTGGAGATGTACCGGAGAAAGCGGGCCATGTCTTCGGCGGCTTCAGTGATGGGCCAGTCGATCCGGACATAAAAATGGGACAGGCAATAGCGGTTCTTGTTCCTGGGCTGGTTTTTGTCCCGCTGGATTAAAAGAGCATAGTCCACCGGAAGCAGTTCGGTCAGGAAATTGTAAAAATGAATATTTTCCAGGTATTTCTGGCTGCGATCATAATCAGGGCCCAGTGACAGGGTTTTGGAGCGCATCAGGTTGGTCTTTGTCGTCCGGTTGGAATCGAAAAACCGGATATATTTCTTGTGCTCTCTAGGAATGGTTTCTTCAACGAAAATAACCAGAAACCTGTTGTGAAAATCGTATTCCACCTTGGGAATGCGAGCCCGGGGTTTTAACTCTTTCCGCTCGATAAATGGGTAAGGGGTGTCCTTCTCCTTGAAATTTTCATAGGTGTCGATCAAAGCATGCGCCAAGATAAACTGGTCCAGATCATCCCGCAGCAACTCATAATATGAGCGCCGTTGGCGGTTTTCAAGGCTGAGTGCTTCCCGGGGGCGCCAGTACAATAAAGACCTCCTTTATTTCGGTGATCAGCGAATCCGCTTTATTGGTTGGATTGTTTCGGGCAATGCCTGAAAATATCGAATACTATCTTTTCATAACATTGTCAAATAATTATACTTCACTATATCAAATATGGATCGGCAAAAAAACCCTATTCAAGAATGACCGACCCGCCCAGGGCTTCCACGCCCGGCAGGGGCTTTCCTTCCAGAAGCCTCAAAAATGCGCCGCCGCCCGTCGATATATATGAAATCCGGTCCTTCTGCCCGCTGCTGTGAACCGCCACATCCGTGTCGCCGCCGCCGACGATGGACAGTGCATAGGAATCCGCCACGCTGTATACCATGGACAACGTGCCGCGGCTGAAGGCGTCCATTTCAAAAACGCCCATGGGGCCGTTCCAGACAATCGTCTTGGCATTGTAAAGCGCCTCGTCAAACAACAGGGATGAGGCCGGCCCGATATCCAGGGCCATCCAGTCGTCAGGGATCTCCTGGAAAGGAACGATCTTGGTTTCCGCCTTGGGGTCCAAATCCTGGGCAACGACGGCATCAACGGGCAGATAAAACTTGATGCCCTCTTCCAGGGCCCGCTGCCGGAGGCGGCCCGCGGCCTCGACGAGATCATCCTCCACCATGGACTTGCCGAGGCTGTAGCCCATGCTTTTCAAAAACGTATTGGCCATTGCCCCGCCGATAATGAACTTGTTGACCCTTGAAAGCATGTTTTCCAGGGCGCCGAACTTGCTGGACACTTTTGCGCCGCCGACAATGGCCACAAGCGGTCGCTTGGGCTTGTCCATGGCTTCCTGAAAATACGTGATCTCCTTGATCAGCAGAAAGCCGGCCCCTTTATCCTCCTTCAGGGCTGCAATGGCGCTTACCGAAGCATGCTCCCGGTGGCTGACCGCAAAGGCGTCGTTGATAAAAACATCGCACAGGGCGGCAAGGGCTGCGGCGAATTCAGGGTCATTTTTTTCCTCGCCCCCGTGAAACCGAAGGTTCTCCAAAAGCAGCACATCACCTTTTTTCATGGCTTCGATCTGTTTTTCCACCTCCGGGCCGATGCAGTCCGGGGCAAGGGTTACATCCTGCTGCAAAAGACGCCCAAGGCGTTTGGCGACGGGCTTGAGGCTCAGTTTTTCAACGACTTTTCCTTTCGGGCGCCCCATGTGAGACATGACAATAAGCTTTCCCCGGTGATCCAGAACGTATTTGAGCGTCGGCAGAACCTCGCGTATCCGGGTATCATCGGTTATATTCTGCTGATCATCAAGCGGGACATTGACGTCAACCCTCACCAGTACACGCTTGCCTTCCAGGTTCATCGACTTGATGGTTTTCATGGCTCCTCCATCGGTTATTTTTTCATGCGCCGGTTATGCAGCGCCTTTTTCCTCGACCACCGCGCCAGAAAAGACATTCTTCCCGACTCATATGCCCTGTCGACCTTCTCTCCCTCCACCACCACCTGGTTTTCCCCGGATATGGCCGCCCTGAGGCATGGCGTCTTCAGGTCACAGGCCATGCATTTTTCAGGCGAATGCCTGAGGCCGTCATCCGACACGGGAAATACCTGATCAAGATCGCCGAAGCATGACGGTTTTTCATCTTCCATGGGGTGCTCCTGCAGCAAAAATATAATGCCCTTATTCAATCTGCTCAAACTGCCGGCGCATGCGGGCAATGTGACCGTTGTCCGCAAAGGAATAATAGCGGCCGTTTCCCACGACCAGGTGTTCGTGGACCGTTATGCCCATGGTCATGCAGGCCATTACCAACCGCCGGGTAATATCCATATCGGCGCCGGAGGGCTCAGGATCGCCGGACGGGTGATTGTGGGCAAAAATAACTGCGGCCGCCCTGTGGTTGAGTGCCGCCCGCACCACTTCGCGGGGATAGACCGAACTTGCGGTCAACGTGCCTTCAAACAGCGTTTCAACGGCAAGGACACGGTTTTTCGCATCCAGAAAAAGCGCCTTGAAACACTCGCGGTCCCGGGCTGACATGGAATGATAGAGAAAGTCGAAAAGGGCCTCCGCGTTGTTCAGCGCCTCTGATTGAACGACTTTTTGCTGAAGGAACCGTTTCGACACCGCCGGGAT
>SKZX01000254.1 GCA_007127175.1 Desulfobacterales bacterium | reverse complement strand
TCCCGGATACCGGCGATGCTCGCCGCCAAACTGATGGTGATCGGCGGGATACAACTGGGCATCATGTATTTTTTCTTCTACAGTTCCTTCGGGTTCCTCACGGTGCCGGAAGTGGTCCTCTTTACCGTATTCACGCCCATATACATCACGCTCCTCTATGACCTCATGAAAAGGCGGTTTACGCTCTGGTACCTGGTCACCGCCGTCATCGCTGTTCTGGGGGCCGCGGTGATCCGCTACAACCACCTGAGCCACGATTTCGTCTTCGGGTTTCTCATGGTGCAGGGTGCAAATATCTGTTTTGCCCTGGGGCAGGTGGCATACAAATACCTCATGGAGCAGGAGGGAAAGACCGGCAAAGAAACCCTGCCGCAGCACACCGTGTTCGGGTATTTTTATATCGGGGCCCTGGTGGTGTCCGCTTGCGGGCTTATCATCTGGGGGGACCTCAGCCGCCTGCCTGCAAGCCCGGTTCAGTGGGGCGTGCTTTTGTGGCTGGGGCTCGTGGCATCAGGGCTGGGCTATTTTCTCTGGAACAAGGGGGCCACGCTTGTGGACCAGGGGGCCCTGGCGATCATGAACAACGCCCTGGTACCTGCGGGGCTGCTCGTGAACCTGGTGATCTGGAACCGGGACGTGGACCTGCTTCGCCTGGCAATCGGCGGCGCTTTGATCATGATGGCGCTCTGGTTCAACGAATCCTGGGTCAAGCCCAGGGTCGAAGCACGCTACGGGATCACATCTTCATCCGTTTAACAGGGCTCCGGCCTGATCAAAAACGGATAACACATGTCAAAACCTGAAAAATACATCCTTGCCATTGATCTGGGCACCTCCGGCCCCAAGAGCGCCCTGGTGTCCACCCGCGGGCAAATCATTGCCGATGCGTTCGTGGAAAATGACCTTTACCTGTCTGACGGCGGCGGTGCGGAGCAGGACCCCGCCCAATGGTGGGAAAGCATCATTGAAACCTGCAGGGCGGTCCTGGCGGAAAAGCGTGTGCCGCCGGATCAAATCGCGGCCATTTGCTGTTCGTCCCAGTGGTCCGGCACCGTGGCCGTCGACGCCCAGGGCCAACCCCTCATGAACGCGCTGATCTGGCTTGATTCCAGGGGAAGCCCCTACGTTCATGAGATCATTGGCGGCCCCTTGAAGATACAGGGGTATTCGCCGGGCAAGATTTTAAAGTGGATTCGGCTGACCGGCGGTGCGCCGTCCCATTCCGGAAAGGACTCCATAGCCCATATTCTGTATATCAAGAACCAACTCCCGGACATTTACCGGCAGGCGTACAAGTTTCTTGAGCCCAAGGATTATATCAACCTCTGCCTGACCGGCATTTTCGCGGCGTCCTGGGACTCCATCACCCTTCACTGGGTTACGGACAACCGCGACATCAACCGTATCGTCTATGATGACCGGCTGATCAGGCTTTCAACCATCGCGCGGGAAAAGTTTCCCGACCTGGTGCCGCCTGCGTCCGTGCTGGGGCCGCTGAAAAAAGAAATTGCCGATGAACTGGGTCTCTCCCGGGATGTGGTGGTGATTTCCGGAACCACGGATATTCAGGCCGCTGCCGTGGGCTCAGGCGCGGTGGCTGATTTTGCCGCGCACCTGTATATCGGCACATCATCGTGGCTCACCTGCCATGTGCCGTTTAAAAAAACGCATCTTTCACGCAACATCGCATCCCTGCCGTCCGCCATCCCCGGAAGGTATTTTGTTGCCAACGAGCAGGAGTCCGCAGGCGTCTGCCTGCGTTTTCTCAGGGATACCATCCTTTTTTCAAATGACGGCCTTACCGACGCCCCTGCGCCAGATGATTTTTATGCCCGTGTCGACCGCCTTGCAGCAGGGGCGGAACCAGGAAGCGGGGGGCTGCTTTTTCTCCCGTGGCTTTACGGGGAGCGCACGCCCGTTGACGACCACCTGATCCGCGGCGGGTTTGTCAACCTGTCCCTTGACACCACCCGGGCGCAGCTCGTCCGGGCCGTGCTCGAAGGGGTGGCCCTCAACAGCCGGTGGCTGCTTTACGCCGTTGAAAAGTTTACGCGGCGGCGGATCGACCCGATCCGGATGATCGGCGGCGGCGCCCTCTCCGACACATGGTGCCGGATCCATGCCGACGTTCTGGACCGACCCATCGAGAAAGTGAAAGATCCCCTGCTGGCCAATGTTCGCGGGGCCGGCCTGCTTGGGGCTGCCGTCATGGGGCACACCTCCTTCGACAAAATCGGCGGCTCCGTAGAAATTGACGCCGTTTTTGTGCCCGAACCCTCAAACCGGCAACTGTATGACACGCTTTTCCGCGAGTTTCGTGCAACCTACAAGCGCATCCGCAAAACCTGCGCCCGTTTGAACACCCGATGACCTTCACCCCACAACGTACAACCTATAACCTACAACTTACAACCTATAACTTATAACCTACAACCTACAACCTACAACCTACAACCTAAAACCCGGAGGCGGCTTGGATATACAAAAATGGATTGAAAAAATCGTTTATCAACTGCCCGAAGGGGTTTCGGCCCGTGTTTTCGATGCAATAAAAGACATCCCCATCGTTCGGAAGGCCATTGAAAAGGAAATGGATGCCATGATGGCGGGCATCCGGGATTCGATCCGACCCTATGCCGGTAAAATGCCAGAGTTTGAAAAGCTGCCGGAAAACGGCATGTCCCGGGAAGCGGTCGTGGACATGATGGCCGAGATCCAGGAGAAGGAATCGGGGAAGTGGGAACAGGGGTTTGTGTCAGGTGCGGTCTACCACGGCGACAAGGACCATATCGACTTTTTGAACCGCGTCTATGCCCTCCATTCCCAGAGCAACCCGCTTCATGCGGACATCTGGCCCAGCGCATCCAAGTACGAGGCTGAGGTGGTTGCCATGACCGCGCATATGCTGGGTGCCGAACGAACAGAGGACGCGATCTGCGGGGTGGTGTCATCCGGGGGTACGGAAAGCATTCTGCTGGCCATGAAAACTTACCGGGACCGTGCGCACCAGCAAAAAAAGATCCGCAGACCTGAAATCGTGGTGCCTGTCACCGTGCACGCCGCTTTTGACAAGGCTGCGCAGTATTTCGGCATCAAGATCGTGCATGTGCCGGTCAGGCGGGATTTTACCGCCGACCCCGCTGCCATGAAAAAAGCGGTGAACCGGAACACCATTGCCATGGTGGGCTCGGCCCCGTGTTTTCCGCACGGGGTTGTCGATCCCATTGGCGAGCTGTCCGAAATCGCACGGCAGAAAGGCATCGGCTTTCATACCGACGCATGCCTGGGTGGGTTCGTGCTGCCCTGGGCGGAAAAGCTCGGATACGCCGTCCCGGCCTTTGATTTCCGGCTGCCCGGCGTGACCAGCATATCCGCGGACACCCACAAGTACGGGTATGCCGCCAAGGGCACATCGGTCATCCTTTACCGGGGAAGCAAGCTTCGGCGCTACCAGTATTTCACCGTTACAGACTGGCCCGGCGGGCTTTATTTTTCCCCCACGTTTGCCGGCAGTCGCCCAGGGGCGCTGTCCGCCCAGTGCTGGGCCGCCATGGCGGCCATGGGGGAAAAGGGGTACCTGGATGCCACAAAACGGATTTTGCAAACGGCAGATGAAATCAAAAAAGGCATCGAGAAAATACCCGATGTATATATTCTGGGCGATCCCTTGTGGGTGATCGCTTTTGGTTCCGATGCCCTCAATATATACCAGGTCATGGAGCAGATGGGGGAAAAGGGGTGGAGCCTGAACGGGCTTCACAAGCCCGCGTGCGTTCACATCTGCGTCACCCTGCGCCATACCCGGCCTGGTGTTGCCATGCGCTTTTTAAACGATTTGAACCAGGATCGCGTATTGCTCCTGGCGGATACCCGGCAGGCGCTTTTCCAACCGGTAGTCGATTCAGTCACCGTGGAAATACTGAACAAGGCGTTTAAAGAAGCCTGGTCCCCTGATCACAGACTCGTACTCGTTACCGGAAACGCGGACCTGAAAACGAGCGAAAAATCACCTGAAAAAAGAATTCTTTCAGTTTACGAGAAAAGTAGTGCTCAGGCGGTTGAAGCCCCTGCGGAAATTGAAGCCGTTCCATTTCCATATCTCGAAAAACCGGATGAGCCGGGTACGATCAAATCAAAAGAGCAAATCGAAGATCTGGGCATTACACGTGTTCTTTTTGAAAACGGGGTAACGCTTTTTGTTAAAAAGACGGATTTCAGATCGAACGAGGTTCTCGCAGCCCTTCGATTCGGAAATGGTAGACAATCAGAGCCCAGGCACAATGAGGGACTTGCGGAAATTTCACAACGCGTCGTCAACCTGAGTGGTCTCGGTGCCATGGAGATTGACCAATTGCGTGTCGCGCTCGCCGGCACCAATGCCCGGGTATCATTTTCGGTTGAAGAAAACGCGTTTTCCTTTTCCGGTCACGCGGTCAGCAACGAAACAGCGCTTTTGCTGGATCTCCTGTACGCTCACATAAAAGACCCTGCCTATCGTAAATCCGCTTATTCAATGGCCGTCAGACAGTATGAAAGACAACATGAATCACTTTCACATGCCATCGAAGGTGGATTGCAACTCAAGGGACTGCGATTTTTGGCAGGTGGGGATACCCGTTTTGGTCTGCCGGATTTTGAAACGCTTGCAGGCAACGAATTAAGCGATATCGAAACATGGATCGAGCGGGAGAAAAAAACCAGCGGCATGGAACTTGCCGTGGTCGGAGATATAGACCCTGATAGCGTGATAACGCTTGCAGCCGAATTATTCGGCACCCTTTCTCCGGGTTCAGCAAGCACCCTGGATCAGAAGGATGATCGAAAACCGGTTTTCCCTGAAAAGGGACGGTTGAAACACGAAGTGCCTACCCGGATGGACAGGGCCCTGTTGGTCGTCACCTACCCCACGACCGACATTTACGACATTGAAAATTCCAGGCGATTGTCCATCCTGTCCGATATCTTTTCAGACCGTATGCGGATCAGGATACGTGACGAACTCGGTGCAACATACAGCCAGGGATCGCACAATCTGCCGAGTCGTGCATACCGGGGATATGGATTGTTCATCACCCATGCCGGCATCGACCAGCATATTGCGGACAAAATAGAAGGTGAAATCAAAAAAATTGCAAAAGATCTGAAAGAAAATGGTGTTAGCGAAGACGAACTCGAAAGAGCCGTCAAACCGATGCTTGCAGGTATCACGGACCAGCTGCGGACAAACAATTACTGGCTCAACACAGTACTTAGAGGTGCTGCCCGGCACCCCGCACAGATTGATTGGAGCCGTACAATATTCATGGATTACGCATCCATGAAAGTAGAGGACATAAATGAGACCGCCGCGAAGTATCTTGATAATGAGATTGCCGCAACCATGATATTTTATCCGGCCAAACGTAAGGAAACCGATGCGACGGGCAACGTGAAAGAACAGGAAACAAAGTAATGACACAAACCGCCGTCGTCGAATTTGTCGACTACGCATCTTCAGTGCCGAAAGTGCTCGACAGTATTGGTGCGGGCCCGGTCATAGCGAAACAACGTGCCATACTGATCAAGCCCAACCTGGTAACGAACAAGCCGTTTCCAATAACAACACCCCCCGAATGCTGTGAGGCAATAATTGATTATATAATATCGTTCAGCAAGGCC
>SKZX01000185.1 GCA_007127175.1 Desulfobacterales bacterium | reverse complement strand
TCATGATGGCATCGGGAATACCCTTGCCGGTATCGCATATCTCAACGAAAACCGTACCGCCCTTCACGCCCGTTGAAATGGTGATGGTTTTATCTTCCCGGGAAACGCGATTGTCCCCCCACCGCTCCTCGATGGCATCCCGGGCATTGATGAGGATGTTGATAAACACCTGCTCCAGACGGCTGGGGTTGGCCCGTATGAAAGGCAGGTCGGACCCTGTCTGCCATTCTACATGAATTCCCCTGATTTTCAACTGCTGGGCAAAAATTTCCGATGCCATTTGAAGCACATGGTTCACGTCCACGTTTTCCAGGTCCAACTCCGACTTTCGGGCAAACTGTCGCATATGGCCGATAATATTGGCGGCACGGTCCACGTTGGTGTCGATTTTCTGCAGCATGTTCCCCATGATATCCGTATTCACGGCCTCACCGGAAGAAAATTTCTTCAGCATGAAACTGCTGGCGGTTTTCATGACCGATAGCGGCTGGTTCAGCTCGTGGGCAATGCCGGTGGCCATCTCCCCAAGGGTGGTCATTTTGCTGGCCTGGATCAATTGCTGCTCCGTCTCGAGCTGCTGGGTAATATCTGATGTGGTCACCAGAAGGACTTCCCATTCCGGGTACTTGGCCTTTGATGAACGGATGTCCACGAACAGGCTGCTGCCCTGGCTGTCAAACTGCTTCGCCTGGTGAATAAAAGTTTCGGCCTGGATTTTATGGGCGTATGCGCCGCGCTCCTTTTTTTCAAAAAAATCAAGAAAAGAAGTTCCTTTGATTGCCTCCCGGGTGTAGCCGTAAACCGGATGAACCGAATCGTTGCAATCCAGTATCATCATGGTATCGGGCTCCAGGACGAATACAGGGTTGGGGATATTGGAAAAAATAGCCTGGTACCGTCGCTCGGACGCTTTCAGCCGCTCTTCGAGCTGCCGTTTGAGCGTTACATCCAGGCTCATCTCCATGGCCGCCACGACGTTGCCGTCTTCATCCTTTATGGGCGCCGTCCGGGCAACCCAGCGGATGGGTTTTCCGTCACGGTTGTAGCCGGCCTCTTCGAACGTATGCGATTTCCCGTCCTGAAATGTTTTTTCAACCGGGCAGTTGTCGCATTTTGTCTTGCGCCCCTTGTAAACCGAGTAGCAGTAATCCCCTTTACGGGGATCGAACTTTTCCGCAAATTCACGGTTGTATCGAATCAGTCGCAGGTTGCGGTCCTGAATGGTTATCAGGCAGGGAACGGTTTCAAACAGGTTCTGGTATTCAATGTGCTCCTGGGCCAGGGCCTGCTGTTTATACGCCAGCAGGTCCGATATCATCCAGATGCACAGGGAAAGCTTTTCGATCGCGTCCTCCGGGGACGCTTGCATTTTGAAGTCTGCTCTTTCCCCGACGACCTGGATGGCCTCGCCGCATACCCGCAGCAGCGGCTTTTCAACCGTCCGGTCAATGGCCTGGTAGATGAAAAACAATGTTACAGCAAACAGGGTGGCCCCCAGGATGAGAACGGAGATCAGGGATTGACTGACCGGCGGGGCATACAGCAGCAGCGCAGTCCATGCCGCCAGTGCGAGCACAACGATGCCGCCGACCTGCGCCGCAAGCTTTGCACCAATGGTTTTAAACAATAAACCGCTTCTATCCATAGCGTCTGCCTGTAATCAATGTGTCAGACCCTGCTACATTTGCGCCGGGCGGGCATCGGGCAATTTGCGGCGGAAATCATCCGGCACGCACAAATTGAGGTCCAGCCGGACTTGATCGCCGGGAAGCCCCATTGCCAGGCCCATAAGCTGCGGCAAATACAAAATCGGGATTTCGTAGTGCGTATGGCGCAGTTTTGATGCGCGTTTCTGGTATGCTTCCAGGTTCATCTGGCACATGGGGCACACCGTTGCAACGGCATCCGCCCCTTGTGCCGCATCAAGGAGTTCCGCCACCAGCTCGATGCCGGCTTCCGGCGCGGTGCTCATGAGGGATGCGCCGCAGCACCGCCCACCCATGTCCCATTCATGAACCGATGCCCCTAATGCTTTAATGACCGGTTCCATGGTGGTCGGTTCTTCCGGGTCGTCAAAAACCGCATATGGCCTGAGGCACTGGCATCCGTAATAGGGTGCGATGCGAAGTCCGGTCATGGGATGCACCACTTTTTCTGCGATATCTGCCGCGGGGACATCGCTTGCCAGGACGTCCATCAGATGGCGGCTCTTGAGCGTGCCTTTCAGCACCAGGTTTTCGGTTTCCAGCACCTGGTTGATCTTCTTGAAAAGAGACGGGTCTTCCCTGATCTCACGCTCTACCCGCTTGAGATTGAGGTAGCATGCGCTGCAGGGCACAAGAATATCGCATTTGATCTTCATTTTTTCCGCAGCTGCGAGGTTTCTCGCAGGGAGGGCAAAAGACAACAGGTGGCTGACGCCTTCGGCCGCCGTGGCGCCGCAGCAGGTCCAGTCCTCGAGTTCCACCAGTTCAGCACCCAAGGCGTTCAAGACCGCCTTTGTGGAAATATTGTATTCAGCCGCTGTCCCTTCAAGGGAGCAGCCCGGGTAATAGATATATTTCATGACGGGTCCTCAATTTCCCTGGCTTTTTTGAAAAGGGCATCCAGCTTGCCCGTGCCTTTGGACGGAAATTCAAACGACACTTTCCCCCTGGCCATGAGCCGCATGCCAAGGGGCGTGAATTTCAGGGGAATCACGGGGCTCTTCATGGACATGAAATACAGCGTCATGAATTCCATTTCCCTCACCCGGCCATGGCGCCGGACGCTTTCCATAAAACTCTGGTAAAAACGGATGCTGCGCTTGTAGATATTCAGGTTTTCCTGAGCAGCCACCTGTTTCAGCAGGCTCATGGCATCTGTCAGGGGCAGCCCCCGTGGACACCGAAGGGTGCAGGAATAGCACATGGAGCACAGGGCAAATGTCCGGCTCCTGAAGATGTCCTCACCGTTATGGGTCAGCAGCAGTCGCCACAAATGCCTCGGAGACGCATCCATTGCCGGGGCATTCGGGCATGAACCGCTGCAGGTGCCGCATTGTATGCATGCCAGAAGCATCTTTCTCACCGGCGCGAGCTTGTCTTCAAGGCGCTTCGCAGTTTCAGAGCCGCTGCCGATGATGGCTGTCTCTGGTTTCATGGTGATATTTCCTTTCATTCGATGACCATATCGATCATGTCAAGCAGTCGCCCGTCAAAAAAGCCGTCAAGGACCGAAGCGCTGTTGGGGCACTCAGCCGCGCAGCTGCCGCACCCCTGGCACATGGCGGCATTGACGACCACCTTTTGCATATCCAGGTCAATGGACCTTGCACCGTAGGGGCAAACATCGATACACCGCTCGCAAAGCGCGCAGAGGCTGGTTCTTACACGCGCCGTCACCCTTGCATGGGTTAGTGCATTTCTGGACAATATCCGCAATGCCCGCTGGGCCGCCGCCTCCGCCGTTGCGACAGACTCGGTGACCGATCTTGGCGCAAGGGCGATCCCGCAGGCAAAAACACCTTCCTTCAGGCTGTCAACGGGGCGCCACTTGGGCTCGGCTTCCAGGAAAAAACCGTCCTGATCAATTTCTGCGCCAAAAGCCCGGGCCAGGTCTTCTGGCAGGGCCGGCACGATGCCGGTCGCCAGGACCAGGAGATCGGCGTCCACCTGGACATTGGCTTCCAGGAGGGGCTCATAAGCGGTAACCCTGACCGGCGCGTCAGCGTCCGGAGTGATTTCCACAACCGGTTTTTGGTCCGTTGTGTAGGGAATGAAAATGGCGCCGGCTTTCCTGGCTTCCGTAAACCATGTCTCTGTAAACCCGCAGGTCATCATGTCCCTGTAAAATACGTACACGGAAAGGTCCGGGTTTATCTTTTTCATGTGAAGGATATGCTTCAAGGCCGAGGGGCAGCAGACCCGGGAGCAGTAATTTCTGGGCTCTTCACGGGAACCGACGCACTGGACCATGGCAACGGTGTTCATCGATGCAAAATCAATCTGCTTTTCAGAGACCATCTGCTCAAGTGCCTTCTGGGTAACAACGGCATCACTGCTGCCAAATCCATAGCTGTCCGTAACCGCCTCGCCCCCGCCGGTCGCAATCACCGCGATGCCGTGGTGGAGGGTCTCCGTGCCCGAATCGCCGGTGTCAATCGTGGTGAAAAAGTTGCCCACAGTACCGAACGAACTCATGACAACACTGTTCAGGTGTATGGTTATCTGCTGGTGCTTTTCCACGCGCTGCCGTATATTGTCAGCAAAGGCAGCAATATCATCCCCCTCAAGGGTGGTTTTGAGCCAGTTGAGGTTGCCGGCAAGGGATTCTGCCTTTTCAACCAGGGTCACGGGATAGCCGTGGTCCGCAATGGCCAGTGCCGCTGTCATTCCCGCAACCCCTCCCCCGACCACCAGGGCGCTCCGCGTCACCGTAACAGACGGCTTTCGAACCGGTTCAACCCCTTTCAGCCGGGACACACCCGATTTGAGGTTTCGCTCCATGGCCTGCCGGACGGCTTCCGGACCGGCGTCCTTAAGCGAAAACGACGGGGTTCGGATATCCTCGACATCCATCAGGGCGGGATCGAGCATCACCTTTGCGCCCAGTTCCCGGAGCCGTCGGGTATGGGCATACGGCGTGCAGGCACCGATCAGCAGACGGTTGTATCCCCTGGTTTTTGCCTTTTCAACCAGAATCTCCCAGCCGTCGGCCGTGCACACGCGGGGTATGGTGAAAACGTTTTCAACCGATGGGTCGGATTTCAGGTGCGCTGCAACATCCTGAAGGCTGACGCCGTCGGGGAAAGTGGAATCGCACTCGCACAGCACCACCCTTACCCTGGGCGCCTGGAGCGACACATCCGCGTATTCGGGACCGTCGCCTGCCACCTCGGCCATGCCGCCACCTGCCGCATGGAGCGTTGCAGAGGCGCAAAGAGACGCAGAGCAAGCCGATATGACCGATTCCGCAATATCTTTGGGGCCGGAAAAAGCGCCCGCTGAAAAAATCCCGTCCCGTTTGGTCCTTGCCGGTGCGAACGGCTCTGCTTTTAAAAATCCCCAGGGGTTCGTATCAATCTCCGCTTTTTCGGCAAGTGCTATGGTGGCGTTTGCCGGCTGCTGCCCAGCAGAGAGCACCACCATGTCAAAGGCCTCTTCCATGCGCCGGCTGTTTTCGCCCGGATAGGACACCAGCAGCTTCCCGGTTTTATCGTCCATGTAAACCGTGTGGACCCGGCCCCGGATAAAACGGATGCCGAATTCATTTTCCGCACGGTCCCGGAATCGCTGGTAGGTTTTGCCGAAGGTACGCATGTCCATGTAAAATATCGTTGCTTCAAGGTCTTCAGGGCCCTTTTCCCTGGCCAGCATGGCCTCCTTGATGGCATACATGCAGCAGATGCCTGAGCAGTAGTCGGCATTGGCCTGGAGGTCCCTGCTGCCCACGCACTGGATCCATGCAATTTTTCTGACCGGCTCTCCGTTGGAGATGCGATTGAAGCGGCCTTCGAACGGTCCGCTGCCGCTGATCAAACGCTCGAATTCCAGCCCCGTGACGACATCGGGAAGGGTTTTGTATCCAAAGGTGTTTTTCCCCTGTGACGGATCGCAGGATTGGCTTCCGCCGCTGAATATCACCGTCCCGACCTCGATTTCCTCCCCTTTTGACGCTTCCCGG
>SKZX01000215.1 GCA_007127175.1 Desulfobacterales bacterium | reverse complement strand
TCAACGCTTATCTTGAAAACCGTGGGTTTGAAGTGGTAGAAACCGACCTGGGCGAATGGATTATCCAATTGCGAAACGAAGGCCCTTCCCACATGGTCCTGCCCGCCATCCACCTCTCCAGAAACCAGGTCAGTGAACTTTTTACCCAAGTTACAGGAAAGCCGCAGGGGGCAGAGATCAAAGACCTGGTAGGCGTTGCCCGGCGCGAGCTGCGCCGGAAATTTACCGAAGGGGACATGGGGATCACCGGGGCCAATTTCGCCATTGCCGGATCAGCCACCCTGGGCCTGGTCACCAACGAGGGAAACGCCCGGCTGCTCACAACCCTGCCGAGGGTGCACGTGGCCCTGGTGGGCCTGGACAAACTGACCCCTAACCTTTCCCAGGCATTGACCACCCTTCAGGCCCTGCCGAAAAACGCCACGGGACAGGCCATATCCTCCTATGTCACCTGGATCACGGGAAGAAACCAATGCGCGGCGGCCCCGGACGGCAAAAAAATCATGCACGTTGTTTTCCTGGACAACGGCCGCCTGGCCCTGGCCCGGGACCCGGTTTTTTCCCAGGCCCTGCGGTGCGTCCGGTGCGGGGCATGCGCCAACGTCTGCCCCATTTACCGCCTGGTCGGCGGACACGCGTATGGGCATATTTATATCGGCGCCATCGGATTGATCCTGACCTATTTTTACCACGGCCGGGACAAGGCGCAGCTACTGGCGCAAAACTGCCTCAACTGCCAGGCCTGCAAGGCGGTGTGCGTTGCGGGCATCGACCTGCCGTCGCTGATCCGGGAAGTGCGCGGGGTCATGCAGGCCGAGACCGGCGTGCCGGCAGCCGAAAGGGCCCTGGCGCAGGTCCTGAAGAACCGGAAGGTTTTTCACGGCATCCTGCGTGCGGCCCGGTTCGCGCAGAAGCCGGTAACCGCTGGGGGGCCGTATTTGCGCCACCTGCCCCATTTTCTGCTTCGGGATCATGGGTATAAACGGCTGCCCGCACTGGCCGCCCGCCCGTTCCGGGACCGGTTCCCGGGGTTGGGCAGAAAAAGCAGACACCCGCAGGTCCGCATCGCCCTTTTTTCCGGGTGCCTCCAGGATTTTGTATACCCGGAGCAGCTCGAGGCCGGCCTGGAAATGATGCCCCCGGACCGGGTCGCGGTGGATTTCCCCCTGCAGCAGGGGTGCTGCGGGCTGCCCCTGACGATGCTGGGCCGGGACCGGGCCGCCCGGGAGCTTGCCCGGCGCAACCTTCAGGCCATAGACCCCTCCCGGTACGACTTTATACTGACATTGTGCGCTTCCTGCGGGTCGCATTTAAAGGATTACAAGACACTTTTTCAAGGCGTTCCCGGTCTGCGGGCAAAGGCCGCCCAGTTTGCGGACAAAGTCATTGACTTCAGCTCCTTTGTCAACGATGTTATAAAAGATGTTTCAGGGGGCGTTCCAAAGGGCGTGGTGGGGCGGCCGGCGCACAACCGGCAGGACTTCAGCCGCAGGCCCGGGGCCGCCTACCATGCGCCCTGCCACCTGTGCCGGGGCATGGGTGTGCACAACGCCCCGAGGGAACTCATAACAGCAATGGGGCTGGATTACATGGAACATGCAGAAGAGGAAACCTGCTGCGGCCTGGGCGGTACGTATTCCCTGAAATTCCCGGAGATATCGGCTGAAATCCTTGCACGGAAAATGGATCGGGTCGCGTCCATGGGCGCACAACTTCTGCTCACGGACTGCCCGGGATGCATCCTCCAGCTCCGGGGGGGCGCACAAACCAGAAGCAGCCGCCTGCAGGTGCTGCACATGGCCGAAGCCCTGGCCGGCCGATATGAACTGCCTGATGGCCCATAATAAACACTGCCCATGGAAAACATGTATATAAAACCGGTTCGGCCGAAAAATGTCAGTGACCAGGTGTATGAACAGCTTCGGGACCTTATCTTCCGGGGAAAACTCGCGCCCGGGAAAAAGCTCCCCCCGGAACGGGACTTGGCAGAAGCCTTCGGGATCAGCAGTCCATCGGTGAAAACGGCGATTAACAAGCTGGTCAACCAGGGGCTGGTAACCCAGCACCAGGGCCGGGGAACATTTGTGTGCTTCCCTGGAGACCCGTTACCTGGAAAACCCGCTTCGGCAGGTCCTTGAAGGGGAAGATGTGCGCCTTTTTGACCTGCTTGAGGTACGGCTGGGCCTGGAAACCCAGACCGTCGGCCTGGCGGCCAGAAGGGCGGATGCAGGCGATATCCGGGCCCTGGAAGCCAGCCTGGAGGAAATGCTGGCCAAGGTGGACAAGGGGGAGGTGGGCTCGCAGGAAGACGTGGCCTTCCACATGAACATTGCCTATGCCACCAAAAACCTGGCACAGGTCTATCTAATGAAAAACTTTTACGACCTGCTGTTTTACGGCATCAGCAAAAGCCGTTTTTTTCTCTATGAAGCGGGCAACCTGCCCGCCATCGGCCGGCAGCACGAAGCGATCCTTCAGGCCATCCGGGACAGGGACCCTGATGCTGCGCAAAACGCCATGGCCGGGCATATCCGGTACGTGATGGATTTCTGCGAAAAACAAAATCTCTGAAATTTTGCCGAGCGTTAAGGAGGCGACCATGATAACCCCCGCCCTGATCGCTGAATTTGAAAAATTGCTGGAACCTGAAAATGTCATGCACAACGAGACGGACCGGCATGCCTATTCCTATGATTCCGCGCTGGTGGAGCAGGTGGTTCCGGCGCTGGTGCTGCGGCCGGTGAACGCAGACGTACTGGGAGACGTGATTCGCCTGTGCAATGAAAACCGTCTGCCTGTAACAGTGCGCGGATCGGGCACCAACCTGAGCGGGGGGACCGTTCCCAGCCGGGAAAACGGGGTTGTGCTGCTGACCAACGCCTTGAACCGGATACTGGAAATCAACCCCGAGGACCTTTATGCCATCGTGGAGCCGGGCGTTATTACCGCGCAGTTTGCGGCAGCGGCTGCCGCCCATGGCCTATTTTACCCGCCTGACCCCGGCAGCCAGGCCGTATCCACCCTGGGCGGCAACGTGGCGGAGAACGCCGGTGGGCTGCGGGGCCTGAAATACGGGGTTACGGAAAACTACGTGATGGGCATGCGGTTTTACGATGCCACAGGGGCGTTGATCACCTCCGGGGCCAAAACCGTGAAGTGCGTGACGGGGTTCAACCTCAAGTCCCTGATGATCGGATCGGAAGGCATCCTGGGGGTGTTCAGGGACATCACCCTCCGGCTGATCCCGCCCCCCCAGGCGCAGCAGGCCATGCTGGCCGTTTTCGATTCTGTGGACAAGGCATCGGAAACCGTGGCCGCCATTATTGCGGAAAAGATCGTCCCCTGCACCCTGGAATTTCTGGACAATTTTACCATAAGAAGCGTGGAGGACTTCCGCAGGGCCGGCCTTCCGACCGAGGCACAGGCCCTGCTCCTGATCGAGGTGGACGGGCATCCGGCCCAGGTGGCAGAAGAGGCCGGAAAAATACAGGACATATGCCGCCGGAAAGGCGCCGGCAGCGTCCAGAAGGCCAGAGACAGCAGCGAGCGGGATGCCATCTGGCAGGCCAGGCGGGACGCCCTGCCGGCATTGTCCCGGCTCAAACCCACCACGGTTTTAGAGGACGCAACCGTGCCCAGGAGCAAAATCCCCCATATGGTGCGGGGCATCAACGATCTGGCCCGCAAATACAACATTCAGATCGGCACGTTCGGTCATGCCGGCGACGGCAACCTGCACCCCACTTTTCTCACCGACCGCAGGGACAAGGCGGAATTCGCCCGGGTCGAAAAGGCCATTGACGAACTTTTTGAAATCGCACTGGGCCTGGGCGGCACGCTGTCCGGGGAGCACGGCATCGGCCTGGCAAAATCCAGATACCTGGAGTTGGAAGTCGGCAAGGGTACCATTGCCTTTTCCCGGAAAATCAAACAGAGCCTTGACCCGCAAAACATTCTCAACCCGGGCAAGGTCATAGGGGGATAAAAATGGCCGAACTCCGTGAGTTGTCCAGGCTCCTGAAGGAACTCGATGAACAGATGATCACCTGCATGCGCTGCGGCATGTGCCAGGCGGTCTGCCCGCTTTATGCGGAAACCGGCAGGGAAGCCGATGTGGCACGAGGGAAAATCGTCCTTTTGGAGCGCCTCTCCCAGGATCTCTTGAAGGACCCGAAAGGCGTTAAACAGCGGCTGGAAAACTGCCTGCTCTGCGGCTCCTGTGCTGCGGCATGCCCCAGCGGGGTCAAGGTGCTGGATCTGTTTCTCAAGGCCCGGGCCATCATCAACGGATACCTGGGGCTGCCGCCGGCCAAAAAGTTCCTGTTCCGGCAGGTGCTGACCCGGCCGGCTTTGTTTAACGGCCTGATTGCGATCGCATCGAAGTTTCAGGGCGTCTTTACGCGGTCCGCCGGCAGCGAGATCCTGGGGGCCTCCTGCGCCCGGTTTGAATCCGGCCCCTTAAAAGACCGGCACTTCATGCCGCTGGCCAAAACCCCCTGGCACAAACAGGCCCCGGAAACAAACGAAGCAGCAGGGCCAGGCGATGCAAAGGTCGCTTTTTTTCCGGGATGCCTTGTGGACAAGGTCTTTCCGGACGTGGCGCAAAGCGTGTACAAGAGCCTCCGATATCACGGAATTAAAATCTACATGCCTGCCAATCAATCCTGCTGCGGAATTCCGGCGCTTTCATCCGGAGACAGCAAGGGTTTTGTCCAGTTGGTCCGGCAAAATATCAAACTGTTTGCCGGCAAGGACTTTCAGTTTCTGGTCACCCCATGCGCCACATGTACGGCAACCATTAAAGAGATCTGGCCCATGATGGGGCAGTATTTCCTGTCGGAAGAAAAAGGCAAAATAGCAGAAATTGCTGAAAAAACAATGGACATCACGCAGTATCTGGCAGACAGGCTTCCTCTGCAGGCGCCCTCAGGCGATCAGGACAAGGGAATAAAGGTCACGTACCATGATCCGTGTCACCTGAAAAAATCCCTGAATGTGCATGCGCAGCCCAGGGCCCTCATTCAATCAAACCCGGATTACGCGTTCGTGGAAATGAACGAACCGGACCGGTGCTGCGGCATGGGGGGCAGTTTCGGTCTGCAGCAGTATGATCTGTCAAAAAAAGTGGGGGACCGGAAACTGAAAAACATCCTTCAAAGCGGGGCCGAGGTGGTCAGCACCGCCTGTCCGGCCTGCATGCTCCAGATCGTCGACCTGCTTTCCCGGAGCCATTCCCCCATCCGGGTAAAGCATGCGGTCCAGATCTATGCGGACAGCCTCCCGGAATAAAAACCCCTATCTTTTAAGCAAACACGCCGGAACCCGGCCAGGTTTGCAAATTGAAATTTCACACAGCCTGATCGCGATGGGTGTGCGCTGATGGACAGGTGTCAATAAATAGTGGACAGTTTTTTGGAAAAACAGCAGGTTTTTTCATACATGCAATCCGTGAAAAGGCGGCAGATATTTTTGATACAGGATAGTGATCCATGCCGGCTGTTTTTTGACCCCGCGCCTATCCCCTGAGGAATTCCCCCTCTGCAGAAACCGCTTTTACAGGTTTCAGAAGCCCTGCCGTCTCAGCCTGGCATATATCTTGCTAATTTTATTGTTCAGGATGGCCTGACTCAAATCCCGGATCCCGGCCCGGGATCGGGGCGGCTTTTGGTCTCAAACCG
>SKZX01000268.1 GCA_007127175.1 Desulfobacterales bacterium | reverse complement strand
TCCCCGCATGATCGTGATCAATTCCAAGGGGAAAAACGCTGTTGACAATATCGAGCAGTGGAAAACCGAGGCCAGAAAGCATTTCAACATCATCCGCCGCTTTGATGCCCACAGCGCCAGTTTTGCCCAGCGTATCGACCTGCTGGAAAGCCTGAAGCACATTGACCCGGACTGGCAGCCGGCCCTGGAGGAAACGATTTCAGCTTTCAAGGCGGACTGGCACCGGCGCATTGAGGAAACATCAGCCGTCATTGAAGCGCTGATCCGGAAAGCAGCGGCATTTTATATCGAAAAAGTCTGCAGGGACGAAACGCGAATCGACACGTTCCGCGAAGATCTTCTCCAAGACTACCGAAACCGGATCGCGGACTTTGAAAAAGAGGCCCACCAGCGTATAAAAAACCGATTCAAACACAACATCTTCTCCTACGAACTCCCGCCGCAATCGATCCTCAGGAATGACCTTTTCGACAGGAAGACATGGCAGGTGCTGGGTCTGACGCAAAAGCAAATGGCCATTGCCGGGGCCGGCATCGGAGCGGGCATCGGATCCACCTTGGATCTGGCCCTGGGCGGGCTCACCTTCGGCGTGTTTACGGCGATAGGGGCGGGTATCGGCGCGGGGTCGGCCGCTGCCGGCATGAAAAAAATGGCCGGGACCCGGATCAAGGGGCTCCGCCTTGGCGGGGTGAACGTACGGGTCGGCCCGCCTGAAAACGACCAGTTGCTCTTTGTCGTCACCGACCGTTGCCTTCTCTATTTTGCCCACGTCATTAACTGGGCGCATAGCCGCAGGGACACCCCACATGAATCAATGTTCGGCCATATCGACATCAGCGTGCACCTGAGCAGCGCCTGGTCCGAAGAAGACCGGAAGAAAAGCCGAAAATTATTTACGGCCCTCCGGAAAAACGACGAACAGGCGATCGGGAAGACATCTGCACCGTTTCGGGAGATGCTTGCGGGCATTCTGCAGGCCATTTCCACCACAGGTCAACGGCCGGCGCACTCCTGAGGCGCACCCCGCTTATTCGTCAATCTCCTCGAACGCTTCCTTTCCCGCCCCGCAAACCGGGCATGACCAGTAATCCGGGACCTCCTTGAAAGGCGTCCCTGGGGAAACGCCGCCCTCGGGATCGCCATGGGCTGGGTCATACACATAATCACACGGAATACATCGCCATTTTGACATCTGAACACCTCCTTCGTCCGGATTGAAATGGTTGATCTTGAAACAGGGCAATCCCTTGCCAGCAACTTCTTAGAAGCTATCTCAAAATTGTTTTTCGCCCCAACATCTTTGTTCTTTAAGACCGCGTGTACTTGATGGGCAATGGCCTTTTTCTGCTCTTATACGTCGATACGGCCCGCAAAACATTGACACAGGTCAAAAAATTAAAAATACGAAAAAAATTTATCCTATGCAAATTCCTGACCGCTGTTTCCGGCAAGCCGTCCACATCCGGCAATGTCTCTTTATCGCTGTTAAAATATAAAACATCCTTGACAGGACGGCGATATTTTTGATAAATGAGTGAATGCTCATTCATCCGGATTTTCCGGATCGCTTTTCTGCCCCGGCCCGGTGGAAGACAACTTTGCAGCCCTTGCCTTATCCGCCCGGATCAGCAATAAAAGCGGCATGTTCAAAAAAGTTTGTATGATTGATTTCAATCTTTATCTATACAATTTAATGAAGGGAGACATTTGAACCTATGAAAGCAATCCTGGCGTTGATCATTGTAGCGGCAGGCGTGGGGGCATTTACGTACGTGCTCGCCATGCGCATGGCACCGCTGTTCAGGGCAGCACAAGGCCCGCAATTGGACCGGATCGGCGAGCGCCTGTTCGCCCTTTACCACTTCCCGCACCACCGGATGCCACGGCCCGGATACGCAGATATCGGCTACACGCACATATCCATCATTTTAAGCCTGGCCGTGCTGTCCATCCATGTCCTGATGCTGATATATGCCGGCTTCACCGGCCTTCAGATGCCTGCTCTTGACACGACCATCGGGGCGGGGTATGCGATCATTTCGGACATCGCGCTCACGGTGCTGCTGGCGGCCTGTATTTTTGCAGCCGTCCGCAGGGGGTACCTGAAGCCGTCCCGCTATGACGTGCCGGAACAATACGGCAAGGACAGGTCCAAGCCCTGGGCCCTCTTATTGATTTCCTTATTGGGTGCAATCGCGCTCCTGGATATGATTTTTCTGGGCAGCGCCGCCGTCGCAGCCCAGGCCGCCGGTGAGAGCTACCGGTTTATTGCACCCCTGACCGGCACATGGTTTGCTTCCATCCTCCTGGGCGGGCTTTCCGCTTCCGCCGCAGGCACCCTCAACACACTGATTTATTTTATCCTGCTGATCAGCATTTTCGTTTTTGTCGTGCTCATCCCCTTTGACCGTTTGTTTCACATGATCACGGGGCCGGCGACCGTCTTTTTCAAAAAGCTCGACAAAGGGACCGTCAAACCGGTTCAATGGGGTGTTGAAGACGAAAAAGTGGCGGACCTGGAGTCCTTTGGCGTAAAGAAATTTGAGGATTTCACCTGGAAACACATCCTTGATTTCTATTCCTGTGCGGACTGCGGCCGCTGCAGCGATCAATGCCCGGCCAATGCCGTGGGGCGCCCCCTCTCCCCGCGCTTTATTTCCATCAAGGGCAGGGATTACGCCTTCTCCCATTATCCGCTCAAAGGCGCCTTCATTAAAAACGAGGCGCTCATCGGTGACATTTACGAGGAAGATGAAATATGGTCCTGCACCACCTGCGGCGCCTGCGAAGAGGAATGCCCCGTCACCATCGAATATATCGATAAAATCATCGACCTTCGCCGTGGCATGGTCGATGACGGGCTGGTACCCCAGTCCCTTCAAAAGCCCTTGAACGCACTGGGCAAGCGCGGCAATCCCTGGGGAAAGATGGAGAAAAAACGGGCCGAGTGGACCAAGGATCTCCCGGAAGATGTAAAAATAAAAGACCTTTCCGGCGGCGACACCTCGGAAACCCTGTACTTTGTTGACAGCATCACTTCCTATGACGACCGCATGGCGGAGCTTGCGCGCGCCACGGCCACGGTTCTTTCGGCGGCCGGCGCCGACACAGGCATTCTCGGCAAAAACGAAAAGGACAGCGGCCACGAAGTCCGCCGATTCGGGGAAGAAATGCTTTTCCTGGAACTCAGGGACCACAACACCGAGATGATCCTCGAGAGCGGCGCCAAAGCCATCGTCACCTCTGATCCCCATGCGCTGAACGCTCTCAAGAATGACTATAAAGGCTTGCCGCCTGTGGAGCACATCAGTGAATTCGTGCTGAGAAACATCAACGAGAAGAACCTTGTCTTCAACCCGCTTAACGATGATGAAAAGGACAAGATCTATACTTTCCATGATCCCTGCTACCTCGGCCGGCACAATGAAATATACGATGCACCGCGGGCGGTAATGGATGCCATACCCGGAATGAAACGGGTCGACATGACAAAATGCAAAGACCGCTCTTTCTGCTGCGGCGGCGGCGGGCTGATGCTTTTTTACGAGCCCGAGGAAGAACAGCGCATGGGTGTGCTCAGGGTGGAAATGGCCAAGGAAGCCGGCGCCAATGTGATTGTGACCGGCTGTCCGTTCTGCCTGGTCAACATGGAAGACGCCATCAAGGTCGCCGGTCTCGAAGGCCAGATGGAAGCCATCGACCTGTCAGAGCTCATCGCGCGCCAGATCAAAAAAGGATAGGCTTAATGGGAAGCCGGCAGCCGTGTTGCCGGCCTTTCGGCTTCCCGTCATTATTGTAATCAACTTTTTGGGGAGGATGAACATGGAAATTTTGGTTTGCGTCAAAAGAGTACCGGATACCTCTGAAAATGAAATAGAGGTAAACAGCGACGGTACGGATATCGAACGGGATGACCTGGTGTACTCCGTGAATGAATGGGACAATTATGCCGTTGAAGAAGCCATTCAGATCAAGGACAAGGTCGGCGGGTCCGTGACCGTGGTGACCGTCGGGGACCAGGAATCCGAGGAAGTGCTGCGGCGGGAGATGGCCATGGGCGCCGACAACGGCATTCTTCTGGAAGACGATGCATTTGAAGGCTCCGACGGAAAAGGCATCGCCACCATTCTGAAAGCGGCAGTGGAGAAAGGCAAATATGACCTGATCCTCACCGGCGCACAGGCGGATGACGGTGC
Organism: Desulfobacterales bacterium; assembly: GCA_007127175.1. Lineage (GTDB taxonomy): Bacteria > Desulfobacterota > Desulfobacteria > Desulfobacterales > Desulfosalsimonadaceae > B1SED10-16. Next base: position 1,449 of record SKZX01000268.1, on the reverse strand, counting down.
AGCCCAGGTGGGCGGCATGCTTGCGGCACTTCTGGACCTGCCCTACGCTTCGCTGGTCAATTCCATCGAAATCATCGATGACAAGAAACTGAAGGTAGGCCGTGAGATCGAGGGCGGCAACCAGGAAATGAACGAAATTGAAATGCCGTGCGTTCTGTCCATCCAGACCGGCATCAATGAGCCCCGCTACGTCGGCATTCGCGGCATCCGCAAAGTGGCATCCGTTGAAATCCCGACCCATGGCGCATCCGATCTGGGTCTGGGTGCCGATATGGTGGGTGCAGGCGCTGCAAAAGCCAAGCGCCTTGATTATTTTGTTCCGGAGTTGGGCGAAGGCGCTGAAATGCTTGAAGGCACCACGGAAGAAAAGATCGCCAAGCTGATTGAACTCTTAAAGGCCAAAGGAGGGATTAAGTAATGGCTCAATTTTTTGCATATATCGTACATAAGAATGGTGTCGCCGATGATTCCGCATTGGAGCTGATCAATGCGGCCAAGAAAATTGACCCGTCGGCAGCGGTTACGGCGATTGTAACGGGTTCCGGGGGAGACCTGGACAAGGTGGCGGGTGAAGTGGCTGCATCCTATCCCGAGGTCTGGAAAATCGACAACGCCGATCTGGCATACCCCAATGCCGAAGTGGTCCGCAAGGCCCTGATCAACAACCTTCCCGCGGACGCGGTACTTCTCATGCCCCACGATACATTCGGCATGGACCTGGCGCCCGGCCTTTCCATCAAACTGGACTCGGCATTCGTCAGCGACGTCGCGGACTTCGAAGGCGTGGACGGCACGGATATCAAAGTCATCCGCCAGGAATTTTCCGGCCAGGTCAGCACCCATGTCAATTGCGACATGAGCAACGGCGCCGTTATCACCGTCCGTCCGGGCGTGTTCCAGCCGGATGAAAGCAAATCCGCCGGCGGCAAGGTGGTGGACAAGGATGCGGGCGACGTCTCGGCCAAGCGGAAGTATCTTGAAGTGGTCGTTGCCGAAGTCGGCGATGTGGACATCACCAAGTCCGAGATACTGGTTTCCGTCGGGCGCGGCATCGAGGATCAGGACAACCTCGAAATCATCCACGAGTTGGCAGAGGCCATGGGCGCTGACGTATCCTGCTCCCGTCCCATCGTGGACGCCAAATGGCTTGAAAAATCCCGCCAGGTGGGCACCTCCGGCCTTACGGTAAAGCCGAAGGTCTACCTTGCCCTTGGCATCAGCGGGTCATTCCAGCACATGGGCGGCATCAAGGGCAACCCCTTTATCGTTGCCATCAACAAGAACCCCAAGGCCCCGATCTTCCAGATGGCCGATGTGGGGATCGAAGAAGACATCCTTGAATTCGTTCCCGAGTTGACCGAAGCCATCAATGAAGCCAAGTAATCGTTTTTAAAATACTTTTACGCCAAAAAGCCGGCTGCCCCTGAAAATATGGGGCAGCCGGCTTTT
>SKZX01000407.1 GCA_007127175.1 Desulfobacterales bacterium | reverse complement strand
TACTACTATTACAGCAGGGATCTGCCGTTGATCACCAAGCTTGAAGAATACAACCCGCCCGTGGTGACCACCTTTTATTCTGATGACGGCAGAAAGACAGCCGAATTTTTTGATGAAAGACGTTTTGTTATCGATTTGTCCGAAATGCCCGACCACCTTCTAAAGGCCTTCATCGCTGCCGAGGATGCCCGTTTTTATGAACACGAAGGGATCGATATATACAGCATTGCCAGGGCGTTTATAAAAAACATCGAGGCGGGCTCAGTCGTCCAGGGCGGGAGCACCATTACTCAACAAGTGGCAAAATCTTTCTTTCTGACCCCCGAGCGCAGTTATTCCCGCAAGATAAAAGAAGCAATCCTGGCTTACCGGATAGACCGTTATTTCGAAAAAGACGAAATTCTTTACCTGTATTTGAACCAGATATACCTGGGAAACGGGGCCTACGGTGTTGAAGCGGCGGCCAGGCGGTATTTCGGAAAAAACGCCCGGGACCTGACACTGGCGGAGAGCGCCATGCTCGCCGGCCTTACCAGTGCGCCCAGCCGGTATTCACCGAACAACCATCCAGACAGGGCCAAAAACCGTCAGATTTACGTGTTGAACAGAATGGTTTCCCAGCAGTTCATTACCGAACAGGAAGGGGAATCAGCCATTGCCCAAAAAATTGAGATTCAACCCCGGCGGAGCCTTTTCACGGAAAAAGTGCCCCATTACTCAGAGCATGTCCGGCGGCTCGTTGAGGGTATGTACGGCAGGGACATGCTTTACAGGGGGGGGTTGCGCGTTTATACCAATGTAAACATCGAAATGCAGGAAGCGGCGAGGTTGGCCGTTGAAAAGGGACTGCGGGCCGTTGACAAGCGGCGGGGATACCGTGGGCCTTTGAAAAACCTGGAAAACCGGGAAATAGAGGACTTCAGCCACGCACTCCAGGAATCCCTGGATATGGAACCGCTTCAAAAAGGAGCGATAACCCTGGGCGTTGTTGTCGATGTCGACGGTTCGGAAAACACCGTCAGCGTTCGGATCGGAAATGAAATTGGAACAATACGCCTGGAAGACATGCGCTGGGCGCGTCGTCCCGACCCGGGGGTGCCGTATGGAACCGTTTTTGTGAGGAACCCCGGCGACGTGCTGCGCAAAGGCGACGTTATAGAAGTCCGCATCAAGGAGGGCAAATCAACGCCCGATGGCCGATGGGAGCTTTCCCTGGAGCAGTTTCCCGACGTTCAGTCGGCCCTTTTAACCATGGAGCCGGAAAGCGGCAGGGTCAAAGCCATGATCGGGGGAAAAGACTTCTCAAAAAGCCAGTTCAACCGTGCGGTACAATCCCGAAGGCAGCCCGGTTCCGCTTTCAAGCCCATCATCTACGCCGCTGCCATTGACCGCGGATACACGCCGGCAACGACCCTGGCGGACACGCCGATCGTTTTTCAGGATGTCGATCAGGATTTCACATGGAAGCCCAGAAATTACGACGGCACATTTCATGGGTTCACCCTTCTGAGGGACGGGTTGATCCACTCCAGAAATGTCATCACCGTAAAAATCCTGCAGGATATCGGCATCCCCTACCTGGTGAGATATGCTCAGAATATGGGCATTGAAAGCAACATGGACAGGGACCTTTCCCTTGCCCTGGGGTCCTCGGGAACCTCGCTGCTCGAACTTGTGGGGGTGTACGCCGTGTTTGCCAATGGCGGCGAAAAGGTGGCGCCCCAATTCATCAGCAGAATCGAAGACAGGAACGGCAACGTTATTTATGCTGAAAACCCCGAACCGGAACGGGTTATTGAAAAAAGTACGGCCTACATATTGACCCACATGATGGAGCAGGTTGTACAGGAAGGTACGAGATGGCGCCTCAAAGCCCTGAACCGCCCGGTAGCAGGAAAGACGGGAACCACCAACAACCTTAATGACGCATGGTTTGTAGGGTATACGCCGGAGTACGTGACCGGTGTGTGGGTGGGCCTTGACAATCACGAGACCCTGGGCGCCCGGGAAACCGGGTCCCGGGCCGCGGCCCCCATCTGGCTCGATTACACGCAGGCTGTTTTGAAGGACAAGCCCCGGCGGTTTTTTTCAGTCCCGGACAGCGTGGTTTTCGCAATGATCGATGCAGATACCGGGCTGCTCCCGATAGATGAATCCCGGCGGGTTATTAACGAATGCTTTAAGGAAGGAACGGTTCCAAGGGAAAGAACCCGCAGGCCGGATGCGGTTACAGAAGCGGCGGATTTCTTCAGGATGGGGCACTGAATACGGCTGAAAAACGGGAAGCGGTTCACCGGTGCGGCTGTCCGCCCGACACCGGCAGGCCTGTTTACAGGTGTGCGTTTTCGTTTCCGGTTGCAGCCCCGTAAAGTTCGAGCACATCTTCAATAAACCGCTCGGGATAATCCAGGTAAGCCGGGTGAGACGCGTTTTTGTAGACCTTGAGTTCCGCGTTGAAGCATTTGGACAGCTTTTTCATTTCATTTTCCGAAACGATATTGTCGCCATCCCCGTAAACAATCGATACGTTTGCCTTGAAATCGGGATAGTGTTTTACGAGGTCTTCCTGCATGCTCATGACGGGCGCCGCCAGCAGAAGGCCGCGCACCGGATTGGAGACGCTGTATTTCAATGCGATATAACCGCCGAGGCTTGCACCCACGATAACGGGTTCCCTTCCGGCAACGGCAGACAGGAGCGCAACGTTTTTTTCAGCCGAGCTCGTTCTGGGCGCGCTTTCACTGATTTTGCCATAGGGCATGTCAATGGCTTTAAACGGAATGTTGCGCTGTTCAAGCATTCTGAGAAGCCCGACTTCATTCCAGACATCGCTTGTGAACATGTAGCCGTGGAGGAAAATGATGGGAGACCCCTTGCCTTTGTTGGATATCATCCGGCACTGGAAGTTTCTGATATCAACTGTTTCGTCTTTCATGAGCCCTGAATTCGTTCCCTTTGAATTGAAAAGGATATTGTTGGGTAAAACACCCACAGTCTTTCTTATATAACCGTTTTTGAAAAAATCAATGCTTAGTTTGCGGTCGCAGAAGCCTACCGGCCTGAAAAGGTCGGTCCATGTTCCCCGCTTTCTCAAAAATACGGGGAACATGGATTGGGAGGGAAAATGAAGGGAAAAAGAGGAGAAAAAGAAATGATGGCGTTTGCTGGTGCTAACAGGCCCATTTAAAAGGCCTCTTGAAAAAATGGTGTGTCTGCACCTCCTTTTGTTTTTTTTGTTGGCTTTTTTTCTTTAACAAGAAAGATAGCAATAAAAATGCCACTGATGAAGATTTTTCGGTTTATTTGGTGCAGCAGTCTGTTTTTATTTGCTTTTTATTTGGAAGGAAGGAGGGGTCAAGCCAGAACTAACGGACAAGGCAAACGCCTGGAGTGTGTGTTTTTATATACAGGCGTGTCCTATTTGTAACAGCTCAGCGCGGCACGTCATTTATCGGGTCAAAGACACATTGCCGGTCCTGGAAAACGGAACCGTTTTTTTCCCTGCGCCCGGCACGTTGAAAACCATGTCCCCTGTAAGTGTGTACGGGGCGGCGCTGCTTTCGAGCAAATGCCTTGCTGCACGGCCAGCGGAAAGAAAGCTGATGTCAACCGGCACGGCAATATCCACCCTTTCATTTTTGCCTATCTTCGGGAGGCTCTGAACGGAACCGTCAACCAGTTTGTGCCCGCCCGTTTCAAGGGCGTATCGGAAACCGTCGAGGCCGACTGCGAAATCGTTCGGGTTTGCAACCGATAGCATTACATTTATGCTTGCCCCTGACAGGCTGAGCTGTGAAACATTGATGGACTTGACTGATATTTCAGGAAATTCCGGCAGCTTGAATCTGCCCCGGGCGCTGTATGGAATGGTAAACCCCATGACATCAAATGTACCGGACAGATCGTATGCCACTTCGTCGCGAAGGGCAAGGGCGCTTGCGGACTTGAAAAAATCCATGAAATGAATGTGCACGGGCAGGTCAAAGGCGGAAAATCCGCCGGCCTGAACGCTGAGGTGCTTGTTCATTGTCCCGCTTGCCATTTGTGCTTCATCAATGGAGAGCGTGTAGTTTGCCTTCTGGATCACGATGCCCACGGGGTTCGGGTTGTGAACGGCAAGGGTGAAAAGCAGGGTGGCATCGAACAGGGTCATGTCCTGCAGGGTCATTTTTTCAAAGGAAACCGTCGGTTTGGCAAAAAAAGGCTCGATCATCCGGCAGCCCGCGATGCAAAATACGGCAGCAAAGAGCCATATAACATGTTTTTTAACCATCTTTTTCTCCTTAAAAGGCAATTGCCCTGCGCAAAACCGTTCCCGAACAGTTCTTTTCTAAGGCAAGCCGTGCCAAAAAGCAACCAAATCGCACCTGTTTTTGATAACCTTTTTGACAAACAGACGCCGGTAATATAGGTTACTGTCCTTAGAGCTCCCTCAAACCGATTTTGCTGCCACGCCCCTTGTCGGGCTTACAGCAGCACAATAAACTTATAGCCCTCGATGGATCAGGTTATGAAAAAGACAAACGCATCATTGACCTCTGTTGCAGCCGCGCTGACGGAGTGGGAATCAAAGAAGTTGCTGGCGGGCCGGAACATTCCGGTCGTGACGGAGCGAATGGCAAAAGACATTTCCGATGCGGCCGCCGCGGCTGATGAAACGGGTTACCCGGTGGTGCTCAAGGGCCTTGGCAGGGCCCTGATGCACAAAACCGAAAAAAACCTTGTATGCGTCCATTTGTCCGACCGGGCCGCTGTTGAAGCGGCGGCTGCGGGGATTGCAGAGAGAGCCGGGGCCGACCTTGAGGGTTTTCTCGTGCAGCCGCACGTATCCGGCAAAAGGGAGTTGGTGGCGGGCGCGTTCCAGGACAAGCAGTATGGCAGCGTGATCATGTTCGGGCTTGGCGGCGTGCTCACCGAAGTCGTCTCCGATGTCAGTTTTCGGCTGGCACCTCTTTCCCGGGTCGACGCACGGCACATGATCGAAGACATCCGGGGCGTCAAAATTCTGGCGGAATTCCGGGGTGAGGAAGCGGCCGACAAAGAGGCGCTGGTCGACATCCTGGTCAACCTTTCGGAAATGGTCACGGAAGATCCGGAAATACGGGAAGTCGACATCAACCCGATCATCATAACACCCAAGGGGAAACCGGTCGCGGTGGACGCCCTGGTCATCAAGGGCGCCCGGCCAGCAGAAGAGAGCCATCTTCCCCCGGTCGAACCGGGCATCGTGGGGTCCTTTTTTTACCCGAAATCCGTAGCCTTCGTGGGTGCTAGCGGACAGCTTGGAAAATGGGGATACACACTGCTCACCAACACCCTTGGCGCCGGGTTTGACGGGGACGTCTACCTGGTTAACCCCAAAGGCGGTGAAATCGCCGGCCTGCCCGTCTATCCGTCCCTTGCCGATATACCGGGACGTGTGGACATGGCCGTGGTAACCATTCCCGCAGAAAAAGTTCCCGACCTGATACCCGAGATGGCGGCGAAAAAAATATCCAGCATGCTGCTCATCGCATCGGGCTTCGGGGAGACCGGCGAAGAAGGGCTTCGAAAGGAGCGGGCGCTGGTGGAAAAAGCCCGTCAACATGGCATATATATCATCGGCCCGAACACCATGGGGATCTGCAACCCGCCTGCCGGTTTTTTCTGCACCGGCAGCCACGTGCGTCCCGGGCCCGGGTCGGTCGGGGTCGTGGCGCAGTCGGGCAATATCGG
>SKZX01000354.1 GCA_007127175.1 Desulfobacterales bacterium | reverse complement strand
GGTAGCAGACCAGGTCGATGACCACGTCTTTTAAGAAGGCCGTGCGGTAATCCACGGCCAGTTTTATGACGGCAACGGCAGCCTCGGGATTTTCCCCGTGAACGTGAAAAATCGGGACCATGAGCATTTTCGCCATATCCGTGGCATACCGGGTCGAGCGGAGATCGTCGGGAAGGGCGGTATAGCCGATCTGGTTGTTGATCACCAGGTGGATGGTCCCGCCGGTGCCGTACCCCTCAAGCTGGGACATGTTGAGCGTTTCCGCCACAACCCCCTGGCCGGCAAAGGCTGCATCACCGTGCAATATGAGGGGAACGGTGTGATGTTTGCCGTCCTGCTCCTGGTAGGCCCTGGCCATGCCGCAGATGACCGGGTTGACGGACTCCAGGTGGCTGGGGTTATGGGCCATGACGACATGAACACGTTTGCCCCCCCGGGTGGACACCTCCCCGTCAAAGCCGGAATGGTATTTCACGTCGCCGCCGCCCACCACCATGCCGGGATCATGCCGGTTTTCAAATTCCCGGAGAATGTCTGAATAGGGCTTTCCAAGGACGTTCACCTGCATGTTGAGCCGACCCCGGTGCGCCATGCCCATGATGATCCGGCCGCACCCGTGGACGTCCCCGGCATGGCTGACGAGCGCATCCACCATGGGGACCATGGCGTCGGCCCCCTCACCGGAAAACCGCTTCTGGCCGAGGTATTTCCTGTGGATGAACTGCTCGAAGGCCGTTGATTCGCACAGTTTCCGCAGAATGCGCACTTTTTCGTCCGGGCCCGTGGCATGCCGGCCCTGCCCGGCTTCCAGGCGGGCCATGAGCCAACCCCTTTCTTCGGGGTCCTGCAGGTGCATGTATTCCACCCCCACATCCCCGCAGTAGGTTTGCCTGAGGCGGCCGATAATATCGGCCAGCGTCATGGAACGCTCTTTTTCCGGCAATCCCCGGAAATAGAAAGTGCGCCCCATATCCTCGCTGCCGAGGCCAAAGGCGCCGGGCTCCAGAAAGGGATGGCTTGTGGGGCAGGCCGCAAGGGGGTCCAGGCAGGAGAGCAGGTGCCCGATATCCCGGTAGCGGTATATAAGGGCCTCCACGCGGGACTGCTTCAACGCCGCATCGGCATCCGTCCGGGAAAGATCATCTTTTTCCGGAGCATCCGAACGCCCCAGCTCAAACCCCCTGAAAAACGCCTGCCAGTCTTTTTCAACGCTGTCCGGGTCCGCTTTCCATCTTTCGTATTGGGATTCGATAAATTCAGCGTCCCATGGTCCTTCATAAGTCATGGTTTGTTACTCCTCCGTCAGCAGTTACGGCTTCGTAAAAGTCCAATATCTGCGTTGCGAGCAATCTTTGAAGAATCTCACGTACACATAAGTACTGTCAATGCTTCAAATAGTGCGCGCAAGGCGGAAATTGAGTGTTTTACGAAGCCGCCAGCATTCTTCGGATGACGTAATGCAGAATACCACCGTGGCGGAAGTATTCCACTTCTATCCGGGAATCAAGGCGCACCGTAACCGTAAAGGTCCACTCTTTGCCGTCCGGGCCGACCGCTTTTACATCAAGGGACGAACCGGGGGAAAGCGCCTTGTCCAGTCCTTCCAGATAAAACGCTTCCTGCCCGGTCAGCCCCAATACGGTCGCCCCCTCCCCTTCCTTAAATTCCAATGGCAGCACGCCCATGGCCACCAGGTTGCTCCTGTGGATACGCTCAAAGCTTTGGGCGATGACCGCCCGAACCCCCAGCAGCAGAGTCCCTTTCGCGGCCCAGTCCCTTGAACTGCCAGACCCGTATGCTTTCCCGGCAATCACGATTAAGGGCACATTCTGCTCGCGGTACTGCTCCGCCGCATCAAAAATGGTCATCTCATCACCGTCCGGCTTGAACCGGGTCCACCCGCCTTTGCGCCCGGGCACCAGCAAATTTTCAAGCCGGATGTTGGCAAAGGTCCCGCGGACCATGACCGCGTGATTGCCCCGCCTTGAACCGTAGGAGTTGAAATCGGCCTTATTGACACCCTGCTCAATGAGAAAACGGCCTGCCGGGCTGTCTTCGGGAATGGCGCCGGCCGGCGATATGTGGTCTGTGGTGACGGCGTCTCCAAGAAGCGCGAGCACCCTTGCGCCGATAATATCTTCGACGGCAGGAACTTCGGGCGGCATCCCCCTGAAGAACGGCGGCGCCTGGATATACGTGGAATCACGGTCCCACAGGCACCGCTGCCCGCCCGGTACGGGCAGGTCTTTCCAGTTGTCATCCCCCTTGAACACATCGGAATATTGTGAAAGAAACATGTCTGTGTCCACGAAGGCCATGGCATCATCGATCTGTTTACGGGTGGGCCATAGGTCTTTCAGAAAAACCGGGTCTGCATTGGGGTCGTGCCGAAGGGGGTCGGTCTCCATGTTGATGTTGACCGTCCCGGCCAGGGCGAAAGCGACCACCAGCATGGGTGAGGCCAGGTAGTTGGCGCGGGTCAGCGGATTGATCCGGCCTTCAAAGTTCCGGTTTCCGCTGAGCACCGATGCCACGACCAGGCCGGTTTCCTCCACGACCCTGGCCACGTCCCGGTGGAGAGGGCCGCTGTTTCCAATGCAGGTGGTGCAGCCGAACGCCACCACGTGAAATCCCAGCGCCTGCAGGTAGGGCATCAGGCCGGCTGCCTCGAGGTAGTCCACCACCACTTTTGACCCCGGCGCAAAGCTGGTTTTCACCCACGGCCTCACCCGCAGCCCTCTTTCAACAGCATTTTTCGCCAGAAGCCCGGCGCCCAGCAGGACCCCGGGATTCGAGGTGTTGGTGCAGCTCGTGATGGCCGCGATAACCACCGATCCGTGATCCAGGTAAAAGGATTCATACGGCCGGTTGACCGGGACTCCGCCTTCGGCTGCGGCTTTGCGGTGAACGAACTTTTCCGCGCGTTCCCCGGGCCACCCCACCGCGCCGCCTTCCTGTTCCCAGCCGTCAATCTTCGGCTCGCCTGATGGATCGTGCTCAAAGATCTCCACGAATTTTTCCGCAAAATCGGCCTTGAGCCGGGACAGGGGAAGCCGCTGATGCGGGCGGATGGGTCCGGCCACGGAGGCTTCGATACCGCCCAGATCCAGCCGCACGGTATCGTTGAAAGCCGGGGGCGAAATATCTCGAGAATAAAACAATCCCTGGGCCGAGAGGTATTGTTCGATGCGCCGGACGTGGGCGGGCGTCCTGCCGGTAAACAGGAGATAGTCAAGGGTTCGCCTGTCCACGGGGAAAAGCGTTGCCGTAGCCCCGAACTCAGGGGTCATATTGGCGATGGTGGCCCGGTCCGGCAGGGTGAGGGAGTCCAGTCCTTCGCCGAAAAATTCGATGAATTTCCCGACAACACCCTTCTCCCGCATCATTTTCGTGATGGTCAGCACCAGGTCCGTTGCCGTTGCATGTTCAGGCATCCGTCCCGTCACTTCTATCCCGATCACTTCGGGCGTCAAAAGGTAATACGGCTGCCCCAGCATGACGGCTTCCGCCTCGATGCCCCCCACGCCCCATCCCAGCACGCCGATGCCATTGATCATGGTGGTGTGGGAATCCAAACCCAAAACCGTGTCCGGAAAAACAATGGTTTTGCCGCCGGCCTTTTTGACAAGCACCACGCTGGCCAGGTATTCCAGGTTCACCTGGTGGCAGATGCCCGTTGCAGGCGGGACCACATTGAAATTTTCCAGGTTCTGCTGTCCCCATTTCAAAAATGCATACCGTTCGCGGTTTCGCCCCAACTCCTTTCCGGCATTCACGGCAAGGGCATCGAGAGTGCCGAAACGGTCGACCTGGACCGAGTGGTCGATGACAAGGTCGACCGGTATCCGGGGGTTGATATGGTGAGGGTCACCGCCCATCTCCTCCATGGCGGCGCGCATGGCCGCCAGGTCCACCACCGATGGGACGCCGGTGAAATCCTGCATGAGCACCCGCGCGGGCAGAAAGGCGACGTCCTTTTTTTCCTTCCCGTCCGGCTGCCAGGCGGCAAGCGACTCGATATGCGCACGGGTCACCAGGTCTCCGTCCTCGTTGCGGAGCTGGTTTTCAAGCAGCAGGCGAACGGTGACAGGAAGCTTTGCCATGTCGATATTCAAACGGCGGGCAAGTTTCGGAAGGGAGAAGAAAACGGCCTGCTCGCCGTCCATTTCGATTTCCGTTTCCGTGCCGAATGAATCCCTGGATTCAGTCATCTGCAATACCCTTTCAATTCATTCAATTGAAAACCGTTATGTTAAGTGATGCGGTTATCTTTTGTCCATGGGAACGAACGCGCATTCCGCAGGACCACAGTATTCCCCCACGTAATCCGCGGACGGGCGGTAGAGCATGGCTTTGGGGGCGGCCTCGGCGAACTGCTCCTCGATGACATGGGCAATCCACCCGGCAATCCGTGAAATGGCAAAAACCGGCGTGAACAGGTCTACAGGGATGCCCATCTGGTAATAGAGCGCACCGCTGTAAAAATCGACATTGGCATGGATGCCGGTTTTCCCATTTTCCGCAAAGGCGGCAAGGGCTTTTTCTTCAAGGGTTCTGGCAATGTCATACCATTTCATATCACCGGTCCGTTCCCCCATTTTTTCAACCATGGGCTGCATGATTTTTGCCCTGGGGTCCTTGGTTTTATACACCGAATGCCCCATTCCCATGATTTTACCGCCGCCTTCGAAGGTTTTGCGGATATACGCGTCAACGGCATCAACGCTGCCGATCTCAAGGAGCATCTCCATGACCCGCTCGTTGGCCCCGCCGTGAAGCGCGCCGGAAAGGGATCCCACCGCACCGGAAATGGATGCGAACATGTGCGCCTGGGTGGATGCGATCTGCCGTGCGGTAAACGTGGAGGCATTGAAGGAGTGCTCCGCGTGCAGCACCAGGCAGATATCAAAAACACGCGCGATTTCCGGGTCGGGGGCTTCACCCGTGAGCATGTGGAGAAAATTGGCCGCGTGAGATAAATCCGGATTTGGCGCCACCGGCGCCTTCCCATTGCGAATCCGGTCAAAAGCGGCCATGATCGTGGGCATCTTGGCGATGAGCGACATCCCGATGTCCAGTTCGTTGCCCCGGGCCAGCCGGTTCGGGTGGGGATGGTGGTTGGCCAGAAAAGCGACCGCACCCTGAAGCACATCCATGGGAAGCGCCCCCTTGGGCCGGGTTTTCAAGGCTTCCGTCATTTGCGCATCGATATGCCTTCTTTTTTTCAATTCCCCGGTGAAATCCTCAAGCTCGGTTTTGCCGGGAAGCTTCTCGTAAAGCATGAGATAGCAGACTTCCTCAAACGTGGTGTTTGCGGCAAGTTCTTCGACCAGGTATCCCCTGTAGATCAATTTCCCCTCGGCGCCGGCTACATGGCTGATGCGGGTTGAAGCCACCTTGACGCCCCGTAATCCGGTATCCTTGATTTCATTGTGAGTGTCCGTCATGGTTTAAAATTCCTTCAGTATAAAAGTTAACGCTGAAATTCCGTTTGCTGGTGTTTGCTTTCTTTCAAATCCATAGGCCACTGCGTCTGCCTTATTATTCTAAGGTCAATGCCGTGTGGAGGCGGGTCGGTGCTGCCCCGGCAACTGCAGGAGAACGCTGATATCTCTTGGCTCGCTCCCTTGCACCCTGTGAAGTGCCTGAACGAAAATCGTCTTTTTTGTCAATCTCTGCGTCAGGCGAAAATTTTAATCCTCAAAATACGACGAGTATTCCTGCGGTTAAAATTTTCGCCTTCCTTGACCTTGACAAAAAATCCTGATTTTCGTTCG
>SKZX01000419.1 GCA_007127175.1 Desulfobacterales bacterium | reverse complement strand
CGATGATAATGGCGGCGTTTGCGCGCTGAGCGGCCATGAGCGCCCCCCGGATCACGAAGTAGTTGCGCCCGTTGGCGGCCATGGCAATGGCGCTGCCTTTGGTCAGCATGGCCTTGTCGATGTATTTGCCGCTTACGATGAGCGCTTTCGAGTTGGGGAAGAGCGCTGCAATGTTGGGCGGCCTACCGATTTTGAGCGCCTCGTCGAACGCTTTCTGGTATTCGGACGGGTTCAGCGTCATATTAAACCCCCTTTCATGGGTGTAAAGTGTTGATGGCTTCTATTCATTCTCATGTCCCGGCACCTCATGCAGCGGGGGTGCCCTGCGCACATCGTTTATTATTTCAAGGATCTCCGCTTCGAAGGACTTGGGGGCCATCACCTTGCCCCAGCCTTTTTGTGTTTGAAACAATCCGTCAAATGCGGTATCCTGAAACGAATAGATTTCATGGGGAATGCCGCGTTCGTTCAGGACAGAGGCGATGAACTGGGCCTCGATTTCATTCTCGATAATAACAATTTTTTTATATTCCGAGTAATTATGGCTGTCTCGGATCATCCGCCGCTTTCCTTTTTTTACCTTATGTATAATGGAAAAATGCAGCAGCCGATTTTTGTAACCGGCCCCCCGGGAGAAATATTAATACCTTTCGTGGAATCTGCCAGATATATTAGGTTTCACGGGGCAAAACTGTCAAGGAAAAGCTTTGCCGCCGGCCGTGTTCGCGGCGTTTGAAAAACCATTATCAATGCATGGAAGAAGGCTATGGAGACGAAGGAAAAAAGAGCGTTGATCATTCTTGGTATGCACAGGAGCGGGATTTCCGCATTGGGCGGGGGCATCGATCGGCTCGGGTTGAACCCGGAAGGCCGCTCTCCTGAGGGCCGCGGGGACGAATATTCCTGTCACGAAGCCGTCATGGTGCACCACGAGATCATGTTGAGAAACATGGGGTGCCGCTGGGACATGGTGGGCAATCTGCCCCGGGAATGGCACCGGGGCGGGGCGGCAAAGGATGCGGGGGAAAAAATTTCGGCCATCATCGACCGCTGCTTTTCTGACAACCGCCTCCTGGTCATGGGCGATCCGCGCATGTGCCGGCTGATGCCGCTGTGGACGGATATCCTGGCAGACAAGGGGATCCGGCCATGCTTTGTCCTGCTGGTCCGGCATCCTTACGAGGTGGCCCGCTCCCTTGAAAAGCAGGAGGGCTTTGACCTGCTCAAGGGGCATCTGCTGTGGCTGGTGCACAATCGCGAGGCCCTTGCCGCCGTCAGCGGCCGGGACTACATGATCATCACTTACGACGCACTGCTTGCCGATCCCGTGCATTGCATGGAAAAGATCAGCAGGCGGCTCGATATCAACTTTGACAGGCCCCCCAGGCAGGCGCATTCCCGTTTGATCGGGTTTGTGAGATCCGATTTGAAGCATCATTACGGCGGCTCCCTGGAGAATGCGGACAAGCGTTTTTCACGCTACGAATGGCTCTACGATCAACTGCGGATGAACCAGGGGCCGGCCCTGGCGGACAGCGAAAACCGCACCGCTCTGATCGAAAAGAAACAAATGGATGTGGAAATCAACGGGTTTCCACTGGTGACGTCACCCGGCACGGGCGGCTATATTGCAAACAAAGCCTACGTTGCCGAAATGTTTGACGACGTTATGGCCGTGCTGAGCGATTATGAACAAAAGGAAGTCGACAGCGAGGCCAGGCGGGAGAAGCGCCTGCTGGAAGCGGATCAAAAAGACGGGGTGCTCTATGCCCGGGTGTATTTTCCGGGCGTGCCAGGGCAGGAATCCGGGTATACGACGGAAAATTCCAGGCAGGTCCTGCTTGCCCCGGATGCCTGGCAGAAAATATCGGTTTTTATAGCGGATCCGGATATCCTGCGGTGCGGGCGGCTGCGCATCGATCCGTTGAACAGCCGGGGAACCGTCAACATTTCATCGGTCAACCTGGTGCACCCGGCAAACGGCGAGGTCATATGGTCGGCATTTGATGGCAGCGGATTTTCCCAATGCGCCATCGAGGGGCAGGCGATTGTCGCACCGGACTCAGAAACGTCGATGGTGTATTTTGCAACGGGCGGGGATGCCCGGATATTGCTGCCAATGATCCCGAACCTGCCGGAATTGCCGCTTAACCTTGACATCTGGATCCGGGTGACCCGCAGCCTGAAAGACTTGAACGACGCGTGGGCCGGGCAGGAAAAACGCATCGGCGCGCTCACGGGGCAGGCGGCGGAAGCCGCCGAAAAGCTGGAGGCATGTCAAAGGGCATGCGATGAGACGGTTTCCGGCTTGGAATCGGAGCTGACCGAAGCGCGGCAGTCGTTGGCCCTGAAAGATGAAGCACTGGATGAATGCCGCATCCGGCAGGAAGCAGATGAAAAGCGGCTTCAGGAGCTTTCCCAAAACGTGGCCGAACAGGATGAACGCATCGCCCGCTACTATTCCGCAATCTCGGAATCGGAGCGCCGTTTTTCCGAGCTTCACGCCTGGTTTGCCCGGCTGGCGGAGCTGCTCGGTTTTGACGAAACCACCGCGTCGTCATCGGTGCACCTTGTCAAGAAGTCTTCGAAGGTTTTCTCCAGAAAGGCCCCGATTGACGAGATCCAGACCGTGTTCAGGAATTTTTACGCCATGATGCCCGAAATTGACGCATCCGTGGCCGCCGAAGAAGAAAAACGCTGATGTGCGGCCGCGTATTGAAGCAGATCATAACCATATTTTCCCGATAACGCTTCAAATACGGGCTTCAAATACGGGGTGTCCAGCTGCATGAACGCCTGCGATATCTCCGCCAGGGCGTCTTCGGGCACCAGCTGGCGGACATCGATTTCACCCTGCTCGACCCAATGGGCCATGTGCCCCTGAATGGTTCGGGGGTTGAGGGCCCGTTCGGCGGCGATTTCATCGATGGTTTTCCCCTGGTTGAACAACTGCAGCGTCTGGATCTTTGTGTCTGTTTTGGGCTTGGACGGCTTTTCCTGGCGGCCGGGTTTTGGGGTCTGCGGGGCTTTTGCCGCCTTTCCGTCCCCGCCTTTTCGGGTGGGCTTGTTCTTTGCGGCCGCTTTTTCGGCAATGGCCGGGGATGCGGTTTTTTTCTCTTTTCGCTTTGGGGTCGGCAGATCGGAGCGGAGAAGTTCCGTATCCGCCTGAAATGCCCGGATCAGGGCCAATACCTTTGCGATTTTCTGCATCTGCCCGGCAAACAGCATTTCAAGGTACTCAATTTCCCGGATATACTTCTTGACGCCTTTTTTTTCCGCTTTCAGGCGGGCGGCATGGGCCCTGGCCCTGTCGGATAATTGGTTGAATATCGGTTCGAAATACTGCCGTGCCGCATCGACCCGGTCATGAAGATGGACCATGTTGTCATCCACAGCCGATGGCAGTATCCGGGCAAGCTGCTGCAGGAACTTGTCCCCCACCGATTTTACGGGCCGTACATCCACCTGGAGCGCCTGTGCCCATTCCAGGTGGGTCTGCTTTCTGGAATGGGCGGCGTCCCGGTCGTAGGAGCGCACGTGGAAGTCGATCTCAGCCGTCAGGGCGCTGAAATCAAAAGCATTTCTGACGGATTCTTCCATGTATGCCATGGATGCCGCTTCAAGTGCTGCTTCGGGGTCGGCCACCTGGCGGCATTGGCTGCAGAAATCGTCCAGCGCCGCTTCCCGCGGCATGTCCTGAAAGCGGAAAGGGGACGTCAGCACAAGCCCTTCCAGGGTGGTGAGCCGGGACAGGGCCACGTAGACCTGGCCGGCGGCAAACGCCTGGGAAACGTCGATAACCGCCTTGTCAAAGGTCAGCCCCTGGCTCTTGTGGATCGTGATGGCCCAGGCGAGTTTCAGGGGGAAATGGGCAAAGGTGCCGACCACTTTTTCTTCGATCTCCCCGGTTTCCGTGTTGAGTGTATAGCGCTTGTTCTCCCAGGTGTGGGATTCCACCCGGACCGGCGGGCTGCCGTCGGGAAACCCCACCGTGACGCCGTCGCCTGACAGGTCTTCGACCTTGCCGATTTTCCCGTTGAAATAGCGCTGCTCACCGGATAAATCATTTTTGATGAACATCACCTGGGCATTCTTTTTCAGTTCCAGCACCGGTTGGACCGGGTACACGTGCGGGTCAAAGGTGCCTTTGACGTCGGCGCGGAAGCTGTGGACCTCCCCGGGAAGCTTATCCAGCTCGGCGCGGTTGACCCGGTCGGCCTTGTTGTTGTGCGTGGTCAGGTAAATGGTACCGTCGCCGGGGTCCGCCTTGAAACCGGGCTGGCACCGCTGGTTCAGCGCTTCGACATCCCCGGGGGTCAGGCGGTTGTCCCGAAGGTTGTTCAACAGGGAGATGAACTGCCTGTCCGTCTGGCGGTAAATGCGCTCCAGTTCGATGTACACCGGCTGGTTTCCGGAAAGCGCCCGGGCGCCGAAGAAAAAAAGCGTGTCATAGGCGTTTTTGAGCACCTGCCATTCGGTATCCTTGACCACGGGCGGCAGCTGGTGCAGATCGCCGATAAAAAGAACCTGCACACCGCCGAACGGGATGCGGCGATTGCGCCGGACATGGCGCAGCACGGTATCGATGGCGTCAAGCAGGTCCGCCCGGAGCATGCTCACCTCGTCGATGATGAGCAATTCCATCTTTCTGAGCAGGTTGCGCTTGGTGGCGTGCATTTTCAGGTTGCGGACCAGGGTGGCCGGCGTGTTTATTTCAAAGTCATCGCCGATGGCGTCGGGAAGCGGCTCCACCGGGTAGAACGCGCCGAACGGGAGCTGGAAAAGGGAGTGCAGGGTAACGCCGCCGGCATTGATGGCGGCAATGCCGGTTGGGGCCGCGACAATGCAGCTCTTATGGGTCCGGGCGCTGATATCCTGAAGGAAAGTGGTTTTCCCGGTGCCGGCCCGCCCCGTGAGAAAGACGTGGCGGCCGGTGCTGTTGATGAATTTTGAGGCCAGCGCAGTGGCGTGTTCAGTCATAGGGCAATTGTGATGAAAGGCGGTTGCGTTTCTGGCGCATCATGATTGCCGTCAATGTTTTTTCTGTCAATGTTTTTTCTTGACATTGCCTTCAATGACCTTTATCAATACCATCGGTTGCCTGGGTGGTGCAATGAATTTCAGTTCTCAGTTCTGCATGATTCGGGCCCGGCTTGCAGGCACATACATACATACCTGCTGGTGCGTTAAAAGGGCGCTTGGCAAAAAAGGGTAGTCAATCATGTCTTGACAAGCAGAAGTTTGGCGTGTATAAATAAAAGTTTAAATTCATTGCCGGGTAACGGGGATATTGATTGGCAGCGAACAGCACATGTTTCCGGCAACCTCCCCTTCTTATCCGCTTCTTTAATGCGTATCACATGTTCCCGGCCAGGGAGAGCCGCTCAGTGAATGATTTACTTCTTGCAGAGCGCATAACAGGCAGTGGTTCAATGAACAGCAGACTGGACAATCCTACGGCCGCGTTTCTGTCATGGTTTGCCACAATTCCCATGTTGCACCGGCAAAGCCTGGAAAGGCTTTTTTTTCTATTCACCACCACCAACAGCGCGGATTTTTCATTGTCTCCGGCCGGTGCCCTGGAACGGTTCAACCATTATATTACAGCGCCGGATTTCACCCTGCGGCGGATTGCGCGCCTGGTGATGATCTGTTCTGTCTTTGATCTGATAATGGATAATCGCGAGCGGATCGAAAATGCGGGCAATGAACTGACGGGCGTATCAGGCACCCGAAACGTCCTGGCGTTGTCTGACCGGCAATGGGAAAAAACGGTTGGGTCTTGGCAGAGCCTTCGCGGCCGGGTGCTAAGTT
>SKZX01000233.1 GCA_007127175.1 Desulfobacterales bacterium | reverse complement strand
TATTAGCAGGTTGAAAAAAATATCAGGCGCATCCACCACTATTTCAAGCAATTTCATTGAATGGAAAAATAGTAAGCAATAGTTTAAACTAAAAAATATAATACAATTTTAATTGCATTGCAATTATTACCATAAAATTTTCGAACATCATTTTAAACGCGTACATCATTTTAAATATGGTTCGCGCCGACCTTTATGGGCTCATAAAAAGTCGTCCACCTTTCCCGATGAAAAGAATGCCATGATGCCCCCGGGGGGTGTTAGCATTAAGGGTTGTTGGCATTATTAATGTCGTCTATTTTGTGTCGTCCCTTCAGGACTCCGGGTTATCTGGTCAATTGGAGACCGGTGGTTGAAACCACCGGCTATATTATTTCCCCCCTTCGGGGGGAGCGGGGAACCGGGTTCGAATATGCAGAACATTTTTTCGGAACCTGGGTCGATTTTGCAATAATTTTGTTGGTGGCACGGACAATCCCCGGAGGGGATATGTATTATAGCCGGTGGTTTTAACCACCGGTTAACGTATGACCTGAAAAAACCGGAGTCCTGAAGGGACGACATAAATTGAATGTCGTCTGTTTGTCGTCTATTTTATGTCGTCCCTTCAGGACTCCGGGGTTATCTGGTCAATTGGAGACCGGTGGTTAAAACCACCGGCTATATTATTTCCCCCCTTCGGGGGGAGCGGTGAACCCGATCAGGTACGCCGGACAATTACACCCGCCGGATATCAACATCCCAGAAGGGGACATTCAAACCGGCTGACATTCTCACCAGTTAGACATTATTCCCAGTTAGACATTATTCCCGGTTGGACATTAACACGCCCGGTTGTTGGAAAATCACGCCGGCAGGTCAGTTTTTACCAATTCACCGGGATGCGGACGGTATTGCCGGCCTTGTTTTGAAACAGAAGGTATCCGTTCTGTTGTCCAAAAAGATAAATCTGGCGGGTAATGTCAACGTCGGTTTTGCAATAGGCCACGATCTGGTCTATCTTCCCCTCTTTCCACCAGCGGAGGGCTTCAAGGCCGTCAGCTGATTTGCCGATCCCAAGGGTAACCCGCGCAATATGTTCAAGGGACAGCCGATATCCAAGGTGCTTGTGCACATCTTCCAGGATATCGAGGGTGGGAAGGCTTTTGAACGGAAAATCGACCTGGCCGCTGATGACCGAATAGTCAAATCGTTTGATATTAAACCCCACCACAAGGTCCAATGCGGTCATATGCTTCACCAGTTCGCCGGTTTTTTCCTGGAAGTAGGTAAAATGCCGGTCTTCAGCAGAATCATAGAGCACGGCGCAGCTGATGCCCATCAAGTGCGCCCTGCCCCATCCGCCCACCTCATCGGCGGAATACCGGGTTTCAATATCAAGGACACCGTAGTGCATTGACGTATTGCCGGCCAGTCGCTTTTCTTTCGGGAGCTCCGGCAATAGCGCGGGCCGGGGGTTGAAATCCCCAGGGGTTATCTTACCGGACGGGGTTCCGCCTTTTTCAGGCAAATGCGCCGGTGCAATAGAATTCGCAGGGCCGCTTTCAAGAATTCGGGAAAGGATGAACAGGGCGGCCGCCTTGTCCAGCGGCCGGTTTCCGGAGCCGCACTTGGGGGAATGCACGCATGCGGGGCACCCGGATTCGCACTCGCAGTCATCGATGGTCTTGCATACGGCGCCAAGAAGTTCGCCGGCCTTTTCAAACGCGGCCCGGCAAAGGCCGATGCCCCCCGGGAAAGCGTCGTAGAGAAACACCGCGGCATTTTCCACCTGGGGGTGGAACGGGATGGATATGCCGCCCAGGTCGTTGCGGTCGCACAGCACAAACAAAGGGCAAAGCCCAATGGCGGCATGCTCCATGGCATGAATGCCGCCCATGAAATGCATCTGCCGATCTTCTGACGCCTCACGAACAATTGCAGGGATGACGACCCAGATCCCTTCGGTTTCAAAGACCTGGGGCGGGAGTTCAAGGGGAAGGATATTGATCCGCTTGTGGTCCCTGATCTGCCATTTTTCATAACCGGTCACCCGGTCGGTCACCTTGAGTCGCCCGAAACACACGGTTGTGGCACCCACGGTTTTCCGGTCCAGCAGCTCCAGGATCTCCGTCTGCTTGCTGCTGCGGGTGCGGGTGTAGTAGTTCGGGTTTGCGGCCGCGACCGTTGCGGTCCCCGTGTCGATCTCAAGGGATTGAACCAGAAACGTCATGCCGTGGTGGAGGTAAACCGCACCGGGGTGGGTTTCCCGAAAGGCCCGGAAGCCGTCTATTTCGCCAAGACGCTCCCCTGATGGGGCATCGATTATGGCGAAACGGTCGCCGGACCCGCGCAGGTCGATGTTTCTCTGGGGGGTTTTCCGTGCAGAATAGTAGGTACGGCCGTCTGCGCTTTTGAGCAGGTCTCCGGCCATTTCAAGTCTGCCGAAAAGTCTTTCAAGGGTCTCGGACGCATAAACAGAATCCCCCAGGGAAAGGGGGTGCTCGGCCGCCGCGCAGACCAGGTGCTTTGATGCAATTTCAGGGTTGTCCGGGTTGACGGTCGCGGCCTCGGGCTCCCGGCTGATGAACGCTTCTGCATGGCGAAGGATGTACTGGTCCAGTGCGTCTTCACCACCCACCATGACAACGGCCGAATCCTTCCCGCTCCGACCCACCCGCCCACCGCGCTGGCGGGTGGCCATGACCGTTCCGGGGTACCCGACCAGGATGCACAGGTCCAGGCTGCCGATATCGATGCCCAGTTCAAGGGCGGATGTGGAAATAACGGCCAGCAGCTCACCGGACATGAGCTTCTGCTCGATTTCCCGCCTTTCTTCGGGCAGGTATCCCGCCCGGTAAGCACTGATTTGTTTCGCATGGGGCTCTTTGCTGCCTGCGGCCCAAATGGCGATGAGCTCGGTCATTTTCCGGGACTGGGAATACACAATGGTTCGCAGACCCCGGACCAGTGCGGCCTTTAAAAGCATGATGGCCGTGCGGGCAGCCCCCTCGACAGGATTGATAAAGATCAGGTGGCGGCGCCCTTCGGGCGCGCCGGTCTTATCGATGCAGGCCACGTCCAGGCCCGTGAGCGCGCATGCCAGTTCCGCCGGGTTGGCAATGGTGGCCGAGCAGAAGACAAACACGGGGTCGGCCCCGTAAAGAGCGCATATCCGGCGCAGGCGCCTCAGCACCTGGGCCATGTGCGATCCCAGCACCCCCCGGTAAACATGAATTTCATCGATCACCACGTATTTCAGCCGGGAAAAAAAACCGGCCCATTTGTCGTGGTGGGGCAGAAACCCCAGGTGGACCATTTCCGGGTTGGTCATCACCACGTTGGGGGGGTTATCGCGAATTTTCTTCCGGCGCCACGCGCTGGTATCGCCGTCGTAAATGGCCGCGGATGGCGGGTATCCCGTGCAGGAAGCCGCCATGTCGTTGAAATTGCGGAGTTGGTCCTGGGCCAGGGCCTTGAGGGGAAACAGGTAAAGCGCGCGGGTTTCTGGGTTTCCGGCGGCCGAAACCATTAGCGGCAGGTTGTAGATGAGGGTCTTGCCGCTGGCCGTGGGCGTTGCCACGACAACATGCTTCCCGGCCATGATTTTTGAAACGGCTTCATG
Source organism: Desulfobacterales bacterium (assembly GCA_007127175.1). Lineage (GTDB taxonomy): Bacteria > Desulfobacterota > Desulfobacteria > Desulfobacterales > Desulfosalsimonadaceae > B1SED10-16. Next base: position 2,246 of record SKZX01000233.1, on the reverse strand, counting down.
CTGGTGGCTGTAGAGGGCATCAATCCCCATCGCGCCAAGCAGCGGGTTGATGATATCGCGGGTGGTGCGCCCGTTGAACCCTGTTGTGTGAAAAGCGCCGTCGTGGTAACGCGCTGATCGCTTGTCAAGAACCGTGTGAAAAACAACCTGGCCGCCGGGCCGCCGGGATGTCAGAAGGGCGGCCACGTATTCATTGATCGAGCCCGGCTTCACGTCTTTGCCGGCATCCTGGTTTTTCCTTCGGGTCATGTCTCGGGGCGATCGTTTGAAATGCAGATGTGAAGGATCAATTCCTCCAGGACGGCTTTGGGCGTATGCCCTGAACTTTTCAGACGCACATCCGCCTCGTGGAGGCGAATCATGAGCGCTTTCAACCCGTCAAGGGAAAACCGGCCCGATTGAAGGAAAAGCTGATAAACCGGATACGGAGAGTTGGGGTTTTTGACGATTACCAGGTCGCTTGACGCCTTTGCACCGGCGGGTGCTGTTTTCTTTTTCTTTCCCGGCCCGACAGGGGCTCCTGTTCCGGCGGCATTTTGGACGTCGCCGGCCTCCTCCGGGTCGCTAAGGCCGCCCCCCCGGGCATTGAGTTCCTGGTCATAACGGATGACAACGGGCAGGACCGCGCTCCGGAAGCGGTCAAAACCCATTCCGTCCGCCCAGACCCCGCCCCCGGGTGACACCGTGAACAATTTGACCATCAGCAGCCTTCGCGCCTGGTTGACAATGGCGTTGAGCAACTGCATGTAATGAAACCCGGACGCAAAAAGCGAATTCAGGTAATAAACCGCTTTTTCCATGTTTCTTTCGAAAATAGCGCCGGTGAAGGCAAAAACCGGGTCTTCCCGGCTTTTGTCCAGCACCGCGTCCACATGCCTGCGGGTGATGCGGGAGGCTGTGCCTGCATAGTGAATGAGCTTTTCCATCGATGCTGAAAAAATGCCCGGCTCAAAACCGGTCAGGTCAAACAGGTGCTCGAAGACATCGGCATCCGCTGTCTTGTCATGCTCCGAGATCATTTGCGCCATCAAACCCTTGAGCACCTGCTTCTGCTGGTCCACATCCGCCTTGCGGGCGCCCGTTGCAACAGCGCAGTTGACGACCGTGTGGTCCGCACTGATCACCTTGAAAAGGGCGCTCCGGCGGTCAACGGATGCGGCCGTGAGCATCAGGACATGCCCTTTTGGGAATCCTCTTGCAATGGCATCTTTGAGGATGCCGGCCGTACCGGCGCTGTCTGCCGGCAATATTTCCTTTTCACTGCAATAGGCGGCCACTTTTTTCAGCCACGCCATGTCCACATGGGGGCGCGGGTCGATTTTAAGGGCTTCTGCAGCATCGCCAAGGGCAATGTCATCGGCCTGGACCTGCAGTTTTGCCATGAGCACGGCAAGAAGCCGGGCAGCCGTGTTTACATCATCGGACAGGCGCGCAGCTTCGATTTTTTCAAGATGGGTTTCCGCCTTGAAGGTGGAAGCAAACAGGGGGTCGGCCTTGACGCGGACGATTTTCATTTGACCGAAAAAGGACAGCGTGTTGACCTGTTCGACAATGTCGTAGATTGAATGGCCTTCGGCCATGTCCATCATTTCAACCTGCGGGGTGCCCGACTGGACAGACTTTTTTCCAGGGTCGGGCAGGATGGCTTTGACAACAGCGGACGCGGCCTTCTCGACCAGAAAGGGTTCGCCGTAAACGAGAAAGACCGGGTCAGAATGCCCGGGCGGATTTTGCTTCAAGTGGGCGTTTATTTGGTTGTATTTGATTTCAGGCATGGCATTGTCTTATGAGCAGGTCTTTAAATCCCCGGTGGGGATAAACAACCGAGCCGGTGGTTTCATGTACCGGTCTGGCATTTGGCCATTTTTCGTATTTTCAGATGAAACCGGTCATCCCCGGAGGGGATATGTAATATAGCCGGTGGTTTCAACCACCGGTAGGTCACCAACCCGTTTTAACCGGCGTCCTGAAGGGACGACATATGATAAACACTTCATCTGCGATCCAGCGGTTGCTGAATTGCAGACTGTTTGACTCACCATTAAACCATTCGTTTCCTGGGGAATGATCACCCTCCAGGGGACAGATTTTCAATCTGTCTCCCGGGTCGAAGCGGATTACCAGAAGAAAGAATGTTTATTGGCATTGCCGGGGGATTAAAAAGCACCCTGGTGTTTTGCGTGAACCCGGAGTATGGAATAGGGTTCCATACCCTTGGGGTTTTGGTTTTAACCCGGGAGACAGAC
>SKZX01000125.1 GCA_007127175.1 Desulfobacterales bacterium | reverse complement strand
GCTATGCCATATTGCACGGGTGTGCGCCCAACCCAAACCCAAAAAACATCAAATGGTATGGTTTTTCATTGTGTTATCTTCAATAAAAAAGACGCAGGGGAAACAGGGAAAGGTCCTTCAAGGGGTATTGGCAAACGGTAAATCGTGGTATTTTGTGACAGCGAGGGTGCGGCAAAACCCTGTGCAGGGCCTCTGAAAAGCAGATTTTGGTAAGACAGCGCATGTGTTACGATTTTACACGACCAGCTCTGCTCAATCAAAAAACTGCCTTTTCGGGATTATATTCCTCAAAAGGTATCCCTTTTAATAAATGCGATCCCAAAAAGGCAAAAAATCATATTTTTTTCAGCAGCTGGTTGGCGGCCGTGAGCATGGGGTCCCACACGGGGCTGAACGGCGGTGCATAGGGCAGGTCGGTCTGGCTGAAATCCGCAACGGTCATTGCGGCGTGCAGGGCAACCGCCGGCGCTTTGATGCGCTGGGCGACCCCTTCCCTGCCAACCATTTGAACGCCCAGCAGGCGGCCGGATTTTCTGTCGCCGACCATGTGAACGTGTATGGGTGTTGCGCCGGGATGGGCATGGGCGCGGGACGGCGCCTTGATGGTGATCGACTCGGGCTTGAAACCGGCGGCCGCCGCTTCTGAGGCAGAAAGGCCGGTCCTGGCCACCTCCAGCTCAAACACCTTGAAAACGGCCGACCCTGCGATGCCCGGCAGATGGACATCCCCTCCGGTAACATTGTCCGCGACGGCCCAGCCGGCACGGTTGGCCAGCAGGGCCAGGGGAATCCAGACCTTTTCGCCGGTCACCACGTGGTAGGCGTCTGCGCAGTCGCCTGCGGAAAAAATACCGGGGACGGAGGTCTCCAGGCGACGGTCCACGGATATGGCGTTTTTGGGGCCCAGGGCAATGCCCGCGCTTGCGGCGATGCCGCTGTTGGGGCGCACACCCACGCCCACCAGGATCATGTCCGCCTCGCAGGTGGCCCCGGAACAGGTCACGGCCAGCTTCCGCCCCTTTTTTTCGATTTTCTCGAGCACGTGGTTTTCCTGGAGGATTACGCCGTGATCAATCAGGGTCTGGCGGACCACGTCCGCGATCTGCGGGTCATACCCGGTCATGAAGCCCCGGCTGAGGCCGGTGACGGCGAGGTCCCGGCTTCTCAGGGCTTCGGACATCTCAAGGCCGATATAGCCCATGCCCACGATAACGATGGAACGGACGCTGTTGACGGCGAGAAAATCCTTGATCCTGCGGCCGTCGGCCAGCCGCTTGAGGGGCATGACGCCTTCCGTTTCAATGCCTTCGACTTCGGGCATGACAGGCGATGCGCCCGTGGCGATGAGCAGCCGGTCATAGGGGAACACCTGTTCCCCGCCTTTATGATCAACGGCTTTGACCACCTGTTTTTCCGGGTCGATGGTTTCGGCCCGGCATCCCGTGATCAAATTGATGCCCTGCTTCTCCCGGAACACCTCGGCCCGGCGGACCACCAGGTCCTCGATATCGCGCTTGGGGTCCTTGATGTTATAGGGCATGCCGCACGCGCTGTAGGAAACATCCATGGTTTCTTCAAGAACGGTAACGTTCAGGTCCGGCTGGTTTCTTTTTGCCCGGCTGGCCGCGCTCATGCCGGCGGCATCCCCGCCGATGATCAGAAAATCCATATACTGCGATCCTTTCTTTCGCTTACTTCTTGTTCAGATATTTTTTTAAATCCCTGTAATAATTTTGATGTGGACCAATCATGATCAGTTCGAGGTGTTCTTCATTGAAACGATAAGCTAAAAGATATTGAACCGTCTTCATCTTAAATTTATATACATATACTTCGCTCAGGTCACCTTTTTTCCCCACACCGATATCCGGATCTACAAGTATTGACCGTATCTGCTCATCAAGAATAATTTTCTGAGCCTGATTAAACTTTTTAACCCGCTGTTCAAAAGATCGGGATTGAATAATTTTCATCCGCCATTACCCAAATTTGTATTCGGTGTATTCGCCCTGCTCTATTTCGGTAAGACCAATAAAAATTTCCTTGATCAAGCTGAATGTAAGGTCCGGATTTTCCTCGGCGCATTTCCCGATCATCGCCCAATATTCAATCTGGCCGGTAACGGATCTTTTATCAATTTTGCTGTAAATTCTGGCCTGTTTGACCAAATCCTCGGACACCCTGACGGCAGTTGTCATCGTTGCACCTCCAAATGTTTTGTTGCAAATATACAACATACAGGATCAAAATGCAACACTATACTGGAAGACGTAATCCAGCAATTCCCGCGCCAACCCTGAAGTTTATGGTTACAAAGTTTATGGTTACACCTTTACATTAACATGGTTTCTTATTATACTTTTACAAAAAAATGTGATTGTTCAAGAACTATTTTTAAAACACATCAAGAAGACTTAGGATGCCAGTTAAATATAATTTTGAATGGGACCATAAAAAAGACCTGGACAATCGAAACAAACACGATGTTGCTTTTGAAGAAGCTGCAACTATTTTTAAGGATACTGGAGCCCTTACCATATTTGACCCTGACCACAGCCTGGTTGAAGACAGGTGGATCACCATGGGTATTTCCTTTACAGGGAGGATGCTTGTTGTCATTCACACATTTCGTGAAGAAGGTGAAGGTTCCATTTCAATACGGATTATTTCAAGCCGGAAAGCGACAAAAAGGGAAATCCAAACATATAGGCGATAAATGAGAAAAGAATACGATTTTTCCAAGGGTGAAAAAGGGAAGTTTTTCAAACCGGACATAAAGCTAAACATTCCGGTTTATCTGGATGAGGAAGTTTCGGCATTTGTAGATAAAATTGCCGCAAAAAAGGGCATTGACCGTTCCTCGGTGGTCAACAATCTTTTGAGAGGCGACATCAAAATTGCCGAGGCAATGGAATAGCTGCACTATTTAACGACTCATATAATCAACCGCGTTATGGAAAATCTGGAGGCCTGCTGCCGGCGGAAAAGCCGATTCCGGATTGCTTCTGCCGGTGATGGAACGGGTCCGGCACCAGTCCGGGTGGTTGGTGGGGTGGTTATAGGCCTCCGGGTGGGGCATGAGGCCGAAAATGCGACCCGTGGGGTCGCAGATGCCGGCGATGTCGTCCATGGACCCGTTGGGGTTTTCGGGGAACCGGCCTGAGGCAAGCGAACCGTCGGAAGCAGCGTAGCGGAAGACCACCTGGCGGTTTTCTTGAAGCCGGGCAATGGTTTCATCGGCGGCGACCAACTTTCCTTCGCCGTGGCGGACGGGCAGCTCGATACGCGTCATGCCGCGTGTGAACACGCAGGGGGATTCGGCATCGACGGCCAGGTGGACCCAGTCGTTGCGGAAATTGCCGCAGTCGTTGTAGGTGAGGGCGGCCTGGCGGGTGGCGTAGTCGTTGTCAAAGCCGGGCAGCAGCCCCATGTTGACGATGGTCTGAAACCCGTTGCAAATGCCCAGGACCAGGTTGCCGTCTTCCACAAAACGGGTGATGCGCTCGCCTGCGTGCTTTTTCATGCGCACGGCCTGGATCACACCGGCACCGTGGTCGTCCCCCCACGAAAACCCGCCGATAAACACCAGCATCCGGTAACCGGAAAGGTCGACCGCGCCGGATATGACATCGTTGATGTGGACCCGGTTTGCGTTTGCGCCTGCCAGTTCGCAGGCATGGGCGGTTTCAATGTCGCAGTTGAGCCCGTAGCCGGTCAGGACCAGGACCTTTACCCGTTCGTTCATTCCCTTAGCTCCGCGTATTTATATCAAATCCCCGAAGGGGCGTTTCCACGCATTTCTCAGATCGTCCACACCGGCCCGGAACAAGGGTCCGCCGCCCGCCGCGGAAATGTCGATGACCCTGTCCGCCGTGATCTTGCCAGCCAGCGAACAGGCGAGGCCTGAAAAAACGGATTCAAAAGCAGCCTGGTTTTCAGGGGGGACCGTGACGATGAACCGGCCGGCGCTTTCCGAAAACAGGAGCATGTCGTTTCGCAGGCTTCCATCGGCAGACACCCTGGACAGGTCGAGTGCGACACCCAGGTCCCCGGCAATGGCGCAAAGGGCCAGATGAACCCCCAGCCCGCCCCGGTATATGCCGTGGACCGATGCGGCCAGCTCGCTCTTCACGGCACGGTTTAAGGCGCGATACAAGGGCGCCAGGGCCTCGGGGTCAACCGTGGGCACGTTCTTCCCGATGTAGCCGAAGCGGTCGTAGTACTCGGAGGCCCCCAGCTCGTTCCGGGTGATCCCCAGGATGTAGACCAGATCGCCCGGCGCCTTGAAATCCATGCTCACGCATTTGCGGACGTCTTCCACCACCCCGGTGACCGAAAACTGCAGGGTCTCGAGGGTCGACACCTTGTGGTGCTCACCGTAGGCCCCGGGCAGGTGGCCGTCCGCGTACATGGAGTCCTTGCCGGACAGCAGCGGGATTTCCCACTGGGCGCAGATGTCGGCCATGGCCCGGCAGGACCGGACGAGCTGGGCCGCTTTGAATTTGCCGTCGGGGTTTTTCACCGGGTCGTACTGGATGCTGGGCCAGCAGAAATTGTCCACACCGCCCACATGGTCTAAATCGCCGCCGACGGAAAGCAGGCGGCGCACGGCCTCGTCAATGGTGCAGGTGGTCATGTGCCAGGCATCGATGGCCGAATAAAAAGGAATGACCGCCTGGGCAAACACAAGGCCCCTTTCTGAGGACAGGACCGGGCGGATGACGGCCGCATCGCTGTTCACGTCCCGGTGTTTCCCCACCAGCGGCTTGATGACTGAGGTCCCCTGGACTTCGTGGTCGTACTGGCGGGCGATCCATTCCTTTGCACAGATGTTGGGCCGGGCCATCATGTCGCACAGGAGCGCCGCGTAGTCAGCGGGCTCGGATAGAACCGGCTCAAAAAGCCCCCGGTCTTCGGGCCGGGCCCATTCGGCTTCAAACACCCACTGGGGAAAGCCCCGGGTGAGAAAATCCATATTGACATAAGCGCAGGGCTGGCCGTGATAGGTGATGTGCAGCTTGCCGGAATCCGTGTATTCCCCGATCACGGTGCTTTCCACGGCGTGTTTTTTGGAAAGGGCCATGAACCGATCTTCGTGCTCGGGCCGGATGGCCACCGTCATCCGCTCCTGGGACTCGGACACCCAGATCTCCCACTGGTCGAGCCCCTCGTACTTGAGCGGCACCTTTTCCAGGTGGACCCGGCAGCCGCCGGAAAACCGGGCGGTCTCCCCGACCGATGAGGACAGCCCGCCCCCGCCGTTGTCGGTGACGTATTGTATGAGCCCCTCGTCACGGGCTTCCAGCAGAAAATCGTGCATTTTTTTCTGGGTATAGGGGTCGCCGATCTGCACGTGCCCGGCAGGGGTATGCGCTGAAAAGCTCTCGGACGAGGCTGTGACCCCGTGAATCCCGTCCTTGCCGACCCGCCCGCCGCACATGATGATAAGATCTCCCGGGGACGTGGTCTTCTGTTCGGCAGGCGCGCCGTTGACCAGGGCGGGCATGATGCCCAGGGCCGTGACAAACACGAGGCATTTGCCCATGTAGCCCGAATGGAAGGTCACCTGGCCGAAGGGCGTGGGGATGCCGCTCTTGTTGCCGCCGTCTCTCACCCCTTCAATCACGCCGTCCAGCAGGCGCCGGGGATGCAGCCGGGGCTTGAGCTCTCCGTTATAGTTTCGCTCACCCACGCAGAACCCGTAGCTGCCCATGACCAGGCGCGATCCCTTGCCCGTTCCCAGGGGGTCGCGGTACACCCCGACAATGCCGGTAATGGCGCCGCCGTAGGCCTCCATGTTGGACGGCGAGTTGTGGGTCTCGCCGGTGATCACGTAGTAATGGTCTTTATC
>SKZX01000149.1 GCA_007127175.1 Desulfobacterales bacterium | reverse complement strand
TGCGGTCAACAGCACCATCCGGGAACGGCTGCAGTCCATGACGGTGCCGGTTGTTTCCGGGTTTCCGGCAGGACACGGCATGCCTTGCCTGACTTTACCGTTAGGGGTTGAAGCAACGCTCGATGGGGATAACGGGCGCCTTTGCTACACGGATAGCGCGTTTAAGTGACGGGTGCGCCCGACCCCGTTGAATTGCCGGCAGATGGAAGGGGGGTATGAATCGACTCAAAACCATTGATGATCTGCTGCACCATGCGGTTGGGGAGGGGGTTTTCCCCGGCTGCCAGGTGATGGCCGGCGGGGCAGGGGGTGTGGCCATTGCTGCTGTTGCCGGAATGACCAGCCTTTATGACGGCGGCCAAAAAGTCGGGCCTGACACCGTGTTTGACCTGGCCTCCCTTACGAAGCCCCTTGCCACGGCATTGGCTGTTATGCGCCTTGCTGCGGACGGCACAATCGCATTGACCGACCCGGCCTGTGCTGTTTTGGAAGGGGCATGCCCGTCAGAAAAAGCGGCAATCACCTGGGAAAACCTTCTGTGCCACAATTCCGGGCTGCCGGATTACCGGCCCTATTATGAAAAACTCCTGGCCATGCCGGCGCCGGGGCGAAAATCCGAATTGCACCGCATGATCATGGACGAGCCGCTGTTGCACGCCCCCGGGCGATGCACCCTTTACAGCGACATCGGTTTTATGCTCCTGCAGTTGTGCATCGAGGCGGTTACCGGAAAAACGTTCCCCGTTTTTGTCCAGTATGATGTTTTTTCGTCGCTTTCTGTTTCCGGTTTGTTTTTTCCATCCGACAATGATCTGGCGACGGACCCGTCCGATTATGCCGCAACCGAGGTATGTCCCTTCAGGGGGCTGCTTCAAGGGGTGGTACACGATGAAAATGCCTTTGCCGTGGGGGGAGCTGCAGGCCATGCCGGCCTTTTTGGTACGGCAGGGGCGGTATACCAGCTTCTGGCAAAGCTTTTGGCCGCTTACGCAGGAGACCATGGGGGCGGGTGGTTGAGCCCTGAATGGGTTCGGCGATTTTTGACCGTTCCTGAAAATGCCCAACGGACCCCGGGTTTTGACGTGCCATCCAAGGTTGGTTCAAGCTGCGGCCGGTATTTCAGCAAAGCGCGCACCGTGGGGCACCTGGGGTTTACAGGGACATCCTTCTGGATGGACCTTGACCGGAAAATTATCGTCATATTGCTGACCAACCGCGTACACCCGTCCCGGGTGAATGAAAAAATCAAACAATTTCGTCCCATTATCCATGATGAGATCATGCAACGGCTGGCATGACGCTTCGTGATTCAAGGCTGTTTGTGCTTCGGGAAATAGCCCCTGGATGCCGCAAGGATTTGCAAACATTTGCCAATCGTATTTTTCTGCTTGTAAAGCAGGCCCTTTTTTGTTAGCGATATAACTGATTCCGGGGCGGGGGGAGCAGCGTGCATTGGATGGTTCATCTGTTCGATCATGATGCCGGCAACCAGACCAAAATGGCATTATCGTATGTGAAAAACCTCGAAAATTTCCGATTCTTGACCCGGGATGGTGAGAATTCAGTTGCACCCGGCAGTTTTCATTCACGCTGTCCCGGTATGTTCTGGCAGCTTATTTAAATGATATCAAGGAGGTCAGGCCTTGTTTTTGGATGCATTGGTCGGTTTTTTTTCCAGTGATCTTGCCATTGATCTGGGTACCGCAAATACGCTTGTTTACGTCAGGGGGAAAGGCATCGTTTTAAGCGAACCTTCTGTGGTGGCCGTCAGGACCGACGGCCGCGGAAAAAGCAGGGTTATGGCTGTCGGGCTCGAGGCAAAAAACATGCTGGGTCGCACACCTGGCAATATTGTCGCTATAAGGCCCATGCATGACGGCGTTATTGCGGATTTTGACGTTACCGAAGCCATGCTCAGGCATTTTATCCAGCGGGTTCACAACCGGAGAAGCTTTATCCGGCCGCGCATTGTCGTGGCGGTGCCCACCGGCATCACACCAGTGGAGAAGCGGGCGGTCAGGGAAGCGGCGGAATCGGCAGGGGCTCGTGAAGTCTTCCTCATCGAGGAGCCCATGGCGGCTGCCATCGGTGCAGGCATGCCCATTACCGAACCCGGGTGCAACATGGTGGTCGATATCGGCGGGGGGACAACCGAGGTTGCCGTTATTTCATTGTCAGGCATTGTTTTTTCGCGTTCCGTCCGTGTTGCCGGGGACAAGATGGATGAAGCCATCATCCAGTATGTGAAACGAAAGTATAACCTGCTCATTGGAGAGCGCACCGCCGAGATTATCAAGATCACTATCGGCAATGCCTACCCGGAACCGGAGAACTATGAAACCATCGAAGTCAAGGGGCGGGACCTTGTTTCGGGGATTCCCAAGATCCTGGCCATTGATTCCGAGGAAATCCGCCTTGCCATTTCCGAGCAGATCGATGCCATCGTTGAAACGACAAAGATAGTGCTTGAACAGACGCCCCCTGAACTGTCAGCGGACATCGTCGACCGCGGCATTGTCATTACCGGGGGCGGGGCGCTGCTCAAAAATCTCGATAAACTCCTCCGCGAAGAAACCGGTCTGCCCATTACCATTGCCGAAGACCCGCTGACCACCATCGCCATAGGGTCCGGAATGACATTGAAAAATATTGATTTTCTGAAGCAGGTGATAATCGATTAAACCATGTTTTCCAGAAAGACAATGGTCATCGCCGGCCTTGTGCTGATAGTCGTGGTAAATGGTATTGTTTTTTCCTACAACTACATGCGGAAGTCCTCTTTTTATCCGGCTGCGGTGGAAACCGCCTTGTTTTTTATAGGACCATTCCAGGAAGGTGTTTCCCGGAGTACCGGCTTTGCTGAAAAGGTGTGGACCCGGTATTTCAGCCTTGTTTCAACAGCAAAAGAAAATGAAGTGCTGCGGCGAAAACTCGCCGAAACCGAGTACACGGTTCATATGTACAGGGAAGAAATGATGTTGAATGCCCGCATGGCATCGTTTTTTGAATTCAGCGGGGATGTGGCATATGAAACGGTTGTTGCGGATGTGGTGGGAAGGGATCCTTCGGCATGGTTTCAGTCGCTTGTGATCAATAAAGGAAAAGCCCACGGGGTGCGTATCGGTCAGCCGGTAATGGTGCCCGAAGGCATTGTCGGCCAGGTCATCGGTGTTTCCGGGCGTTATGCGAAGGTCCTGCTGATTATTGACCGAAACAATGCGGTTGACGCGCTTGTGCAAAGAACCCGGGCACGGGGGATCGTGCGGGGCCTGTCAAGCAATGTCTGTCATTTTGAATTTGCCCTCCATAAAGCGGATATTACCACGGGGGATATCGTCATTACTTCCGGGTTTGACGGGGTTTACCCCAAAGGGCTGCGGGTTGGCCGGGTGTCCCAGATTATCCGGCGGAGCGCCGGTATTTTCCAGGACATTGAAATTACCCCCTTTGTTGATTTCAGCCGGCTTGAAGAAGTCATAGTCATTTTAAACCCGCCGGTGATCGACATCATGGATGACTGATGGGCCATGGCATGATTTATATGAAAACAAGGTTGACGGCACCGTAAAAAGTCAAAAAACACGGTAAAGATGGCTAAGTAAAAAGTGTCGATCAGACGACTTTGAAAAAAGTTCAAGATCAAGGCTTGCGCAATTTTTGAAGAATTGATAGTATTTATGTGTACGTGAGATTCTTCGGAAATTGTGCGTAACGCAGATATTGGACTTTTGCGAAGTCGTCAAGGTTCAATTTGGCAGCGATGAATCTATGCAATACCTTTTTTACCTCCTTTTGTGTCTTATTTTAATAGTTCTGCAGACCACCATTCTGCCCAACAGTTTCGGATCCCTGCGGTTTTACGACCTGATCATCCCGGTTGCAATCTACTTCAGCCTTTATCGCCCTTTTCGCGAAGGTTTCCCGGTGCTTTTGCTGGCGGCCCTGGCAATGGACATGATCTCAGGTGCGCCCGCAGGCATATACCTGACAACATACATATGGCTTTTTCTTGCATTTCGTCAAACCTGGCGTTTTTTTGACGTCAAGCACAGCTATTTTTACCCGGTCCTCGTGGTTATCGGTGTTCTTTTCCAGCTTCTGATTTTCTGGGTTGTCATCAGTATTCATGCCGGTCATGTCGTATTTACCGAAGACGGGATACGACTGGTATTCTTTCAGGTTTTCCTGGTTGTGATCACTGCACCATTTATTTTTCCGTTTCTGCAGATGTTTTTCGGTGCAGCAGACCGTTTATTTCCAGGCAGGGCAATTGATAACGGATAGGGTCAAATTGAACAAATCAAGGATAAAAACGGAAAACGGAAACAAGGTTCCCTCTGAACGCTTTTTCCCCAAGGTGGATGCAGACTGGTACCGCAGTCGCCTGCTCAAGATGGTCCTGTGCATGCTGCCGCTTTTTTGCGCAATTTTGATTCAGCTGTTCAACCTCCAGATTCTTCAGGGGGAGCAGTACCGAAGCCTGTCTGAAAACAACTGCATCCGGAAGCAGCGCATTGAACCGCTGAGGGGTCACATTTTCGACCGGAACGGGCGGCTTCTTGTTGACAATCGCCCTGCTTTCGACCTGTATATCATCCCCGCAGACGCTTCCCCTGTTCCGGAAACAGCTTACAAGCTGACGGAATTCATTTCCACCGACCCGGATGACATCATCACCCTTGTCACCCGAAACCGCGGTCCTTACGGGTTTCGACCGGTTCTTCTCAAGCCGGATATCGGCCGGGACCTTATGGCGCAGCTGATGAGCCGGCGCTATGCGCTGCCCGGAATCATCATACAGGCCAGCCCCAGGCGAAACTACATCTATGACCGGTTTGCTCCCCATCTTATCGGGTACCTGGGGGAGATTAACCAGAGCGAGTTGAGGTCCAGCCGGCATCCCCATAAACGCGGTGGTGACATGATCGGTCGGCTTGGTGTGGAGCGGACTTTTGAGGCTGAACTGTCAGGATACCCGGGCGCCCGGGTCGTCCAGGTAAACGCCACAGGGCAGGTCATGTCCGTTTTAGGGGAAGACCCCTCGATCCCGGGGAACAATGTATATTTGACCATTGATTATGACCTTCAGGTAAAGGCGCAGCAGTTGCTTGAGGGCAAAACCGGCGCTATTGTGGCCATTGACCCTGCAAACGGCGATATTCTGGCAATGGCGAGCAGCCCGGCATTCGACCCCGGAATGTTTTCCGATGGTATCAGTTCAAAGCAATGGCAGGCGCTCCTGAACGACCCGGAGCGACCCCTTAACAACCGGGCCATGCAGACCGTTTACCCCCCCGCATCCGTTTATAAAATTGTCACGGCCATGGCGGCACTCGAGGAAGGGTTGTTCCACGAACATTCCACCGTCTATTGTTCGGGCAATTACCCCATGGGGGACAGGACCTTCAGGTGCTGGAAACGGCATGGCCATGGCAACCAGAATATCGTTGACGCCATTTCAGAGTCCTGTGACGTGTATTTTTACGAGGCCGGGAGACAGCTTGGCGTCGACAGAATCGCCAAATATGCAAAAAATAGCGGACTTGGAGCACCCACCGGCATCGATCTTGCCAACGAGGCGCGGGGTTTGGTACCCACAACCGCATGGAAGCGGGAGCGTTTCGGCCTGCCATGGTATGCCGGGGAAAATTTGCCCATCGCCATCGGTCAGGGCTACAACCTCTCAACACCCTTGCAGATGGTCATGCTCACCGGTGCTGTGGCAAATGGCGGCACGATTTTTCGGCCCCAGATAATGAAAGAGGTTTACAGTGTCGGCGGGGCTGTTGTACAGAAGTCCAAGCCCGAAGCGGGTGCCCGCCTGCCTGCAGGGGAGAAGACCATCAATCTCATCCGGCAGGGTATGTACCAGG
>SKZX01000095.1 GCA_007127175.1 Desulfobacterales bacterium | reverse complement strand
TTTACGGATCATGCCCTGCAGAATTGTTTCCGGGCACGACCTCCCAGCGGCCGGTTTACCAGCTTGACTTTTTTACACCGGGAAGCAACCCTTCGGATGCCATATTCCGAAAACATATCCGGCATATGCCGAACTGTCGCAAATAACCCCTTGGCCGACCGCATATGGGGCAACGGTTGTATCGCCTGACATTGAACTTGGGTTTCTTTTCGGCTTTGACCTGAAGCGCTTTTCTTGCCAAACTTTCCTCCTTGTCACTATGAATACGGACAATACATTACAGGATTAATTACGAAACGGCATACCGAACATTTTCAGAAGTTCTTTGCCTTCTGCGTTGCTTTTCGCCGTTGTAACGATAGTGATGTTCATCCCCTTTATGGAATCGACCTTATCGTAGTCAATTTCAGGGAATATGATCTGTTCTTTAATTCCCAGCGTGTAATTGCCGTATCCGTCAAAGGCCCTCCCGGACACCCCCCTGAAGTCACGAACACGCGGAAGTGTGATATTGACCAGTTTTTCAAGAAAATCCCACATCCGCTGACGCCGCAGCGTAACCATGCAGCCGATGGGCATCCCTTCGCGAAGCTTGAACGCGGCAATGGACTTTTTGGCCCGCGTAACAACAGGCGCCTGACCGGTAATCGCTTTCAGCTCATTCTGGGCGGAATCCAGCACCTTGATGTTCTGGATGGCCTCACCAAGCCCCATGTTGACGACAATCTTTTCTATCTTTGGAATCTGGTGGATATTCTTGTAGCCAAATGTTTCTTTCAATTTCGGCGCGATTTCATTTTTATAGAGTGCTTTAAATGCCATGACTTCCTACCCTCCGGTAATCTCCCCTACTTGGAATCAATATTTTCATTGCACTTGGAACAAACACGGACTTTCTCCCCACTGTCGAGAATGTTCATCCGTATACGGGCAGGCTTTACGCAACTGCTGCAAATAAGCATGACATTGGACCAGTGAATCGGGCCCTCCCCCTCGATAATGCCTCCCTGGGGGTTTTTAGCGCTGGGTTTGACATGCCGTTTGATCATGTTGGCCTTCTCGACAAGCAACCGTTTCTTCTTTTTATCGACACGGATCACCTTGCCGATTTTTCCCCTGTCTTTTCCGGCAATGATCTTGACTTTGTCTTCTTTTTTAATGCGCGTTGTTTCTTGTTTTTGCATGATCCGCCAATCCTTCACAGTACATATTTGGGTCGGAAATTAAAGCACTTCCGGCGCCAATGAAATAATTTTCATGAACCTGCCGGCGCGAAGCTCTCTTGCCACGGGACCGAATATTCGGGTTCCGATAGGCTCCCTGTGAGCGTTTATCAGCACGGCGGAATTGTCATCAAACCGAATATAAGAGCCATCGGGGCGTCGGATCTCCTTTTTGGTCCTGACAACCACCGCTTTCAGCACATCGCCTTTTTTTACCTTTGAATTGGGCATCGCTTCCTTTACGGAAACCACGATGATATCCCCTATACTGGCATAGCGCCTTCGGGAGCCGCCAAGAACCTTTATGCAATATACTTCCTTTGCACCCGAATTATCCGCAACGGACAATCTCGTCTCCGATTGAATCATTTGAATTTCCCCTATATCATGAAACCGCTTTTTCGATAATGCGGCTTACCCGCCATCGTTTCGTCTTGCTCAAGGGCCTTGATTCGGAAATCAGAACGCGGTCTCCAATACCGCATTCATTTCTTTCGTCGTGGGCTGCAAAACGGGCCCGCCGCCGGATATATTTGCGGTAAACCGGGTGTTGGACCAGCCTTTCCACCTGAACCGTAGCGGTTTTGTCCATTTTATTGCTCAAAACCGTACCCACAAGCTGCCTTTTCATGCCACGTATATTTTTCATATCCGTCCGTCTTTAATGTCTGCCTGGTGTTTAGCGCTTTTTTTCACTCTGAACCGTTTTCAACCGTGCGATTTCCCGCCTGATCTGTTTGAGCCTGCTGGTATTTTCCAACTGGCCCGTTTTATGCTGAAAACGCATATTGAAATGGGATTCAACCAGCTCGGCAAGCTTGCCGGCGAGTTCAGCGTCGTTCAATTTACGGAGTTCATTTGCCTTCATCAGATCTGGCTCCTTTCAATGATCTTGGTTTTCACTGAAAGCTTGTGAGAAGCCAGGCGAAGGGCCTCAAAAGCGAGGTCTCTCGGCACGCCTTCCATCTCGTAAAGGATTCTTCCGGGCTTGATGATGGCCACCCACCCTTCTGGTGAGCCTTTACCTTTACCCATCCTCACTTCAGCCGGTTTCTTGGTAAAGGGCTTATCCGGAAAAATGCGAATCCACATTTTTCCGCCACGCTTGACCTTCCTCGTCATGGCAATACGGGCGGCTTCAATCTGGCGTGACGTAACGCTTCCGCATTCAACCGCCTGAAGCCCGAAATCACCGAAATTCAGAGAGGACCCGCGATACGCCTTGCCTCTCATCCGGCCTTTCTGCTGTTTTCTATATTTTACCTTCTTGGGACTCAGCATTATATTTACTCCTGTCGGCTACTTCTGATCAGCAGCGGCTGCACTGGCAGCCAGGCGATCATCGAGTATTTCGCCCTTGAAAATGTAGACCTTGACGCCGATTGTTCCATAGGTCGTTTTGGCTTCGGCAAGCCCGTAGTCAATATCAGCGCGAAGCGTATGCAGGGGGATGCGCCCTTCCTTGTACCATTCGGTACGGGCCATTTCAGCGCCCCCCAGGCGCCCCGAGCATATAATCTTAATGCCCTGCGCACCGAAACGCATGGCGGATGAAACGCATCGTTTCATGGCGCGCCGGAAGGCAACACGGCGGATAAGCTGGCCGGCGACATTTTCAGCAACAAGCTGCGCATCGAGTTCAGGTTTGCGGACCTCATGGATATCGACCATGACGACTTCCGCTGAAACGATCTTCTCGAGTTCCTTTTTCAGGACTTCAATTTCCGAGCCTTTCTTTCCGATAATAATACCGGGACGGGCTGCATGAATTTTGAGCTTGATCCTTTTGGAAGACCGTTCAATCTCAATTTTCGCGATCCCCGCATGGTTCAGCTTTTTCTTCAGAAAATTCCGAACCTTGTGGTCCTCATAGACGTTTGCAGGGTAATCCTTGCCCGCAAACCAACGTGAACTCCAGGTGCGATTGACGCCCAGCCTCATGCCTATTGGATTGACTTTCTGACCCAAGCCGCGTACCTCCTATAAAAATTAAACGCTATGCCCTGCCTTCGCCGACGATGACGGTTATATGGCTCGTTCGTTTGAAAATTCGCGTGGACCGCCCGCGCGCTCTCGGCCTGAACCGCTTTGCCGTGGGCCCCTCATCTACGATGACATTTTTCACCACGAGGGCGTCCACGTCCAGGCTCCCCCGGTTATCGGCGTTGGCAACCGCTGAGCGAAGTATCTTTTCCACTATCCTGGCCGATTTCTGCGGCATGAACCGCAACGTGTTCAGACCGGACTCGACCGGCTTTCCTTTAACGGCCCCGACGATGCGGCGAACCTTTTGAGCCGATATACGCATGTATCTACCCGATGCCTTGACTTCCATATCAGCAGATCCTCAATATGGTTTATTTCTTGATTTTCGATTTCTTATCGCCGGCATGCCCGTAAAACGTCCGGGTGGGTGAAAATTCACCCAGCTTATGCCCGACCATATTTTCGGTTACAAACACAGGGATGAACTTTTTCCCGTTATAGACCGCAAGAGTCAAACCGACCATTTCAGGAAGTATGGTAGATCGCCTGGACCATGTCTTGATGACCCTTGAAGACCGGGTTTCCTGTGCGATATTGATTTTCCTGAACAACTTGGGGTCAACGTATGGCCCCTTTTTCAACGACCGCGGCATAATCGCTCCTGTAAACGATTGATTGTAATTGCTGTTAAGACTTATACAAACGACGGTTATTTGCGCCTTTTTACGATAAGACGGGAACTCTGCTTGTTGGGCTTCCGTGTACGGTACCCTTTTGCCGGCATGCCCCAGGGGGAACATGGATGCCGACCGCCTGAAGACCGCCCTTCACCACCGCCCATGGGATGATCGACAGGGTTCATGACCACACCCCGCGTGCGTGGGCGTCTGCCGAGATGCCGTTTCCTTCCCGCCTTGCCCAGGGAAATATTGGCATGATCCATATTGCCGAGCTGGCCGATGGTGGCCCGGTTGGCAAGCAGCACCATGCGCACTTCGCCGGAAGGCAGCTTGACCGTGGCATATTTTCCTTCCTTGGCCATCAACTGGGCAAATCCGCCGGCGCTTTTCACCATCTGGCCGCCTTTTCCCGTTTGAAGCTCAATATTGTGAATGTGCGTCCCAAGGGGAATAAGGCTTAAGGGAAGACAATTGCCCGGTTTTATTTCCGCATCCGGCCCGGACATCAACATGTCACCAACGGAGACTTTAACCGGAGCCAGAATATAGCGTTTTTCACCATCCACATAGTGAAGCAGCGCGATTCTCGCGGAGCGGTTGGGATCATACTCGATGGACGCCACCCTGGCCGGTATCCCGTCCTTGTTCCGCTTGAAATCGATAATCCGGTAAAAACGCTTGTTGCCGCCGCCCCTTCGCCTTGCAGTGATCCGGCCGTTGGCATTTCTTCCGCCCGTTTTCTTGATTATACAGACAAGGCTCTTTTCCGGCTCGGTACGGGTAACCTCTTCATAGGTTGAATATGTCTGGAAGCGCCTTCCGTCTGATGTCGGTTTTACCTTTTTAATAGCCATTTACATCCACTCCAGTTATACGCCTTCAAAAAATTTGATCCGATGGCCGGGCATAAGCGTAACAACAGCCTTTTTCCTGTCTTTGCGCTTACCCAGAATACGGCCGCGCCGTTTTACCTTGCCTTTCACGTTCAACGTGCGGACCGTGGACACCTTGACATCGAAAACCGATTCAATGGCTTTCCTGATCTCAACCCGATTGGCGGTTTTGGCAACCTCGAAGGTCAGCTGTTTCAGGTCTTCCTTGGCAATATTGGCTTTCTCCGTATCAACAGGACCCAGTATGATTTCATAATCCTTCATGCCGCAAACCTCCCCTCAATCTGCCGGATCGACGGTTCTACCAGAACAAGCGTTTCGTGATTCAGGATATCGTAGACGTTCAAACCTTCAACCCGCAGCACTTTGACGCCGGGAATATTCCTGGATGACAACTCGAGCGCTTCGTTCCTGCCATCAGTGACGATCAGCGGCTTTTGAAGCGCAAGCTGCTTGATGGTCGATGCAACGGCCTTTGTTTTTATCTGATCGAGTGCAAATGCGTCAAGAACAATAATTGACTGATTCTGCATTTTACTTGACAGTGCCATTTTAAGTGCCAGCCGCCTTACCTTTTTGGGCACCTTGAATGCATATGAACGCGGATCCGGGCCAAAAACCGAACCGCCGCCGCGGAGCAGGGGACTCTTTATGTTTCCCCGCCGGGCCCTGCCGGTACCTTTCTGGCGGTAAAGCTTGACGGTGGACCCGACAACATCGGACCGGTGCTTCACCGACGCCGTACCCCGGCGCCTGGACGCCATCTGCATGCGGACCACCTCGTGCAGAATGCTTTTTTTGACCGGCACATTAAAGATTTCATCAGGCAGTTCGACTTCCGAAACCTTTTCACCGTTTGTATTTTTGACTTCGACAACAGCCATTGTATCCCTCTTCATCTCTTGCCCGCGGCAAATGCCATATTACCTTGCAGCCTTTGGCTTTTTGATTTCAATGGTCGCATTGACCGGGCCTGGAACCGCTCCCTTTACAAGCAGGAGGTTCAGTTCAGGCCGGATATCGACAACCTCCAGATTGCGCATGGTTTGACGCACATTCCCATAGCGGCCGGGCATTTTTTTGCCCTTGATCACTTTTG
>SKZX01000341.1 GCA_007127175.1 Desulfobacterales bacterium | reverse complement strand
CTATAAAAATGACCAATTCCGTTGGGGGATGGGTCGGTGCTGCCCACGGCAACAATTGCAGGGGGTTGCTGATAGCTCTTGGCGAAACGGACGCCAGCGCCCTGTGGCCTTGCCGTTTATCACAGGGCGCAAGGGAGCGAGCTTAGAGATATCAGCGTTCTCCTGCAGTTGCCGGGCAGCACCGACCCACCCCCCAACGGAATTGACCTTATAATATTGCAGACGCCGTGGCCTATGGATTTGAAGCAATCGATTTTGATCCCGACAGGGATTTCGATTTCTTAGAAACCAATTTCGAGCCGCGATCCTGTTCTTGCCGCTTCAGCGGGATGTAACGTGTCGGCAGGGTATTGGATCCGGCGTTGCTGCGGTTTAAGATATTCCGGACAGGTTTTCGGTATAAGGGAAATAGCGTGTTGCAGGCGTCAAAGGGGTATATAAACGCCCCTCTTTTTTCTCTGGATTTTTCCCTGCTTGTTGAGCCGGTATATGATATTCCGCAGCTTTTTGTCGTTGAATTGCGTTTTTTCCTGGATTTCGACAAAGTTTGCCCCGGTAGCCATGTCGGCGATAACATCCAGGACCATATCCGATGCGGACCCGTTTCCGGAAGGGCGGGCATTCGGAGAGGCGCCCTTTCCATCGCCAGGGATGGCTGAGAGCTTTCTTTCTATCTTGTCAATTTTTTGTGTAAGTTGATCGATATCCTGCCTTGTGGCAAAGTTGCACTGTTTCAACAGATGCCTGATCATGGTATCAAAGCTTTGCAGACGTTTTTGCTGGTTCGCCATGGCTCCTCCCTGGACAAACATTGCGATAATGGTATAAATTTTTTGAAAGAAATCAACATTGATGGCTCGGAAAATACCATGCTGGCCACAAATGATGTCAGGATAAGAAAGCCATTGCTAGTCGCATCCAGACAAAGGCGTGAACCGGAATGGTGTTTACGAGTTTATATGCTTTAATATATAGTTTTTCTGTATAAATAATATAGATAAAAATTTCCAAATCAAAAGTCAAGTGTTTGAGAAAAATGATTACTACCCAGATACGTTTTTTTATTATTATTTAACAAATAAACCCGTTGGACCTGAAGAAAGGAACGTATTCATTGCCATATCCAAGCCGAATGCTTGCAGCCAGAAACCTTTCCCCCAAAAAGTATATGGGGCAGAATTTTCTCGTAGATCCGTCTACTGCTGAGATGATCGTACGTCGTGCCGGTGTTTCAAGTGATCGGGCGGCAGTGGAGGTCGGTGCCGGCCTGGGCGCGTTGACCGTACCACTGGCGCGATGTGTGAAGACCCTTTATGCCGTCGAAAAAGACAGGGACCTTATCCAGGTCCTTGGTGATGTGTTGTCAGAGAACGG
Organism: Desulfobacterales bacterium; assembly: GCA_007127175.1. GTDB lineage: Bacteria > Desulfobacterota > Desulfobacteria > Desulfobacterales > Desulfosalsimonadaceae > B1SED10-16. The sequence continues at coordinate 4,528 of SKZX01000341.1, read as the reverse complement.
CATAGACAATGCCGTGCTGCTGAACAGGAGTATTTTCGATATCCCTATCCAGGACATGGCAAAAGCGGAAAACAGCAAACTGATTCTGATCGGCAACCTGCCTTATAATATTTCCTCCCAGGTCGTTATGTGGGCAATCGAGAACAGGGCATGGATCGACAAGGGTGTGTTCATGTTTCAAAAAGAAGTGGCTGACAGGATCGCAGCCGCCCCTGGAGGCCGGGAATACGGTCGTTTGTCTGTCATGGTGCAGTATTGCGCCCGGGTCAGAAAAATTGCCAGGATAAATGCCAACCAGTTTTATCCAAAACCCAAGGTGGATTCAGAGGTGGTCGAGATTTCCTTTGAAGATCCGGTATTGCGTCCGGCTGCGGATGAAACACTGTTTGCAGCCGTGGTTAAAGCGGCTTTCGGGCAGCGGCGGAAAACGCTTAAAAATTCAATGGCTGGCGCATCCCTGGGGCTTGGCAGCCGGGTGTCGGCATGCCTGTGGGAGGAAACGGCCATCAACCCGGGTCGGCGTGCTGAAACGCTGACCGTTGCCGAGTTTGTCGATCTTGCGGATTCGCTTAAAGCATGCCTGAACCGATTCCAATAGGTGTCTGTAATCGCCCCCGGAGTTGTTTTGCCGGCATATTTGATGGGCTTGCAAAGCCGCAGTCAAGCGGCTTTGCAAAAACCCAATTTCTGCGTTGCGATCAATCTTTGAAGAATCTCACGTACACGTAGGTACTATCAATTCTTTAAAAATTGCTCACGCCTTGATCTTGAACTTTTTTCTTTGCCGTCCCAAAGTGACTTTTTACGAGACTGTCAAATTTTCTTTACAATTGCTTCTGATATGAATATACTTTGAAGCTTCGACTTGGCAAAAAGTCCTGCCCGGCAAGTTTTTTTCTGTTTTCCGGATACCCTGTTCGCCGGTTGGTTTCAGCCCTGGATAATGCTTATTTTTCGGTGTGCGGTTTGAAAGCCTTTTCAAAAAGGATTCAGGACTGTTAATGACTTGGGATACAATTTAAAAAAATCAATATGAATGGAGTGACCTGTTATGGCAAAAAAAATGCAGACAATTGACGGCAATACCGCAGCGACTCACGTTGCCTATGCATTGAGCGACGTGGCGGCGATTTACCCGATTACCCCTTCCACCTCCATGGGTGAGACCGCCGATGAGTGGGCTGCGGCGGGGCGGAAAAACATTTTCGGCCAGACGGTGACCGTCCGCGAAATGCAGTCCGAAGCCGGGGCCGCCGGTGCGGTTCACGGATCCTTGGCGGCCGGCGCGTTGACGTCCACCTTTACGGCGTCCCAGGGCCTTCTGCTGATGATCCCGAATATGTACAAGATTTCCGGCGAATTGCTGCCGGGCGTGTTTCACGTGTCCGCCCGGGCCCTTGCAGCCCACGCCCTTTCCATTTTCGGGGACCACAGCGACGTGATGGCGGTCCGCCAGACCGGGTTCAACCAGATCGCGTCCGGTTCGGTGCAGGAAGCCATGGACCTGGCCCTTGTTTCCCATCTTTCCGCCATCGACGGGAGCTTGCCGTTTCTGCATTTCTTTGACGGGTTCCGGACGTCCACGGAAATCCAGAGAATTGACGTGATCGACTACGACGATATCGCCTCGGTCGTGGACCATGACGCCATCCGGGACTTCCGGGAGAGGGGTATGAACCCGGAACATCCCAATGTGCGTGGAACCGCCCAGAACCCGGATATCTACTTCCAGAACCGGGAAGCAGCCAACCCCTACTATCTTGCCATTCCGGATATCGTGATTGCGAACATGGAAAAAGTCGGCCGGCTTACAGGCAGAAAATACAAGCTTTTTGACTATGTCGGCCATCCGGATGCGGACCGGGTGATCATTTCCATGGGATCTTCCACGGAAACCATTGAGGAGGTCGTCAATCATTTCAACCGCAAGGGCGAGCGGGTTGGCTTGCTCAAGGTAAGACTTTACCGGCCCTTTTCCGCCGAGCATTTCCTGGCAGCGCTACCGAGAAGCGCGGAACAGCTGACGGTGCTGGATCGCACCAAGGAGCCAGGCGCCATCGGCGACCCCCTTTACCTCGATGTCTGCACCGCGTTTGTCGAATTCGGGGAGATGCCGGATATAACGGCCGGCCGCTACGGCCTCGGGTCCAAGGAGTTCACCCCGGGCATGGTAAAGGCGGTTTTCGACAACATGAAGGCCGTTGCCCCCAAGCACCACTTCACGGTGGGCATCAAGGACGATGTCACCCATACCTCCCTGGAGGTCACCGAGGAGCTGGACACCACGCCTGAGGGCACCATCCAGTGCAAGTTCTGGGGATTCGGTTCCGACGGCACCGTCGGGGCGAACAAGAGCGCCATCAAGATCATCGGTGACCACACCGAGCTCTACCCCCAGGCCTATTTTGCCTATGACGCCAAGAAATCCGGCGGGGTTACGGTTTCTCACCTGCGATTCTCCGATCACCCCATACAGTCCACCTACCGGGTTCACATGGCGGACTTTATTGCCTGCCACAAGGCCAACTATGTCTGGCTATACGACGTTCTCGAAGGCATAAAGGAAAACGGCACATTCCTGCTCAATTCCTCGTGGTCGACAAAGGACATGGAAACCGAGCTGCCCGCTGAGGTGCGCCGGACCATCGCTGAAAAGAAACTCAAATTCTACAACATCGATGCGGTGAAGATTGCCGGTGCCGTGGGCCTTGGCGGCCGGATCAACATGATCATGCAGACCGCGTTTTTCAAGCTCGCCAATGTCCTGCCCTTCAAGGAAGCGGTCGATTACCTGAAAAAGGATATCCATAAAACTTACGGCAGCAAGGGGGACAAGGTGGTCCAGATGAACCTGGACGCCGTGGACCAGACCCTGGCAAACCTGGAGGAAATCAAGTATCCAAAATCATGGATAAAAGCCGGACGGGAAGCCGTGGTGGAAAAGGACGTCCCCGATTTTGTGAAAAACGTCATGGAGCCCATGAACCGCCAGAAAGGCGACCTCCTCCCCGTGAGCGCATTTGAGCCGGACGGCATTTTCCCGGTGGGCACCAGCCGCTACGAGAAGCGGGGCGTTGCCATCAATGTGCCTGAATGGATTTCCGAAAACTGCATCCAGTGCAACCAGTGCGCTTTTGTCTGCCCGCACGCGGCCATCCGGCCCGCCCTGGCGACCGCCGATGAGCTGGCTGACGCCCCGGACACCTTTGTCACCATTGACGCCATCGGCAAGGAGCTCAAGGGCTACCGCTTCAGCATCCAGGTGTATGCCCTGGACTGCCAGGGGTGCGGCAACTGTGCCGATATCTGTCCGGCAAAGAAACCCGCTCTGGTCATGAAACCCCTTGAAACACAGACCAGGGTCCAGGAGGTCAACCGGGAGTTTTTTGAAACGCTTCCCAACCGCAGCGAACTGGTCAAGGCAACCACCGTCAAGGGCAGCCAGTTCCTGACGCCTTTGATGGAGTTCTCCGGCGCATGCGCGGGTTGCGGTGAGACGCCTTACGTCAAGCTGCTCACGCAGCTCTTCGGCGACCGCATGGTCATTGCCAATGCAACAGGCTGTTCGTCCATATGGGGCGCATCGGCACCCTCCGTACCTTACTGCCAGAATGAAAACGGCTATGGGCCCGCATGGGGCAATTCGTTGTTCGAGGACACGGCCGAGTTCGGTTACGGCATGATGCTGGCATATACCCAGCGCAGGAAGAAGCTTGCAGCAATGGTTACAGAAGCCCTGAAAACAAATATTGACGATGAACTCAAAGCGGCTATGAAGGACTGGCTGAACAACATGAACGATGCGGATCTGTCCAAGACCCACGGCCAGAAAATGGAACTGCTGCTTGCCTCCAGGGAGCTTGACCCGCTGCTTGACGCCATTTACGACATGGCGGACATGTTCGTCAAGAAATCCGTGTGGGCCTTCGGCGGCGACGGGTGGGCCTATGACATCGGATACGGCGGGCTTGACCACGTCATCGCCTCGGGCGAAGACATCAACCTGCTGGTCATGGACACCGAGGTCTATTCCAATACGGGCGGGCAGTCCTCCAAGGCAACCCCCACCGGGGCTGTGGCCAAGTTCGCCGCGTCGGGGAAAAAGGTCACCAAGAAGGATCTCGGCCGGATAGCCATGACCTATGGGTATGTATACGTGGCATCGGTCTCCATGGGCGCCAGCAAGCAGCAGCTCATGAAGGCGTTTCTCGAGGCGGAAAGCTATCCCGGGCCGTCTTTGGTCATCTGCTACGCCCCCTGCATCAACCAGGGGCTGCGGGCCGGCATGGGCAAGAGCCAGGAAGAGATGAAAAAAGCCGTGGACTCAGGTTACTGGTCGCTCTACCGGTTCAACCCGCTCCTCGAAAAAGAGGGGAAAAACCCGTTTGTCCTGGAGTCAAAAGCACCGGACGGCACGATCCAGGAATTCCTGGCCAATGAAAACCGGTTTGCCAGCCTCGAAAAGACCTATCCGGCGGAATCGAAGAAACTGCGGGCGCAGATCGAGGAAGAGATCAACAAGCGCTAT
>SKZX01000200.1 GCA_007127175.1 Desulfobacterales bacterium | reverse complement strand
TACATCAGCGAATTTGATTTCGACCGCTTATACGGGCTGGTTGAATCGGCCGACCCGAATATCCGGGATAAAAAACACCTGGTACAATTAAAGGAAGAGCTTGAACAGGGGGAGGTAATCGAACCGGCCGACATTCCTGGCGACGTTATCACCATGAATTCGAAATTCCGGCTGGAGGACCTTGACGACGGCGCGCAGGCTGAATATACCCTTGTATTCCCCCATCAGGCCGATTTTTCGAAAAACCGCATTTCCATCCTTGCCCCCATCGGCGTGGCCCTCATCGGTTGCAGGGTCGGCGATACGGTTGCATGGAAAACCCAGGGCGGGCAAAAACGTTACAAAATCATGGATATTCTTTACCAACCGGAAGCCTCCGGGGATTTTCACCTGTAAAACAACAGTACTGAAACAAGGGTTCCCCTAAGCCACGAGGTATCAGCGTATAAGGGTGGCCATATAAGAAACCCAATTTTTTCAGAGGATTGATCGGATTGAGAAACACGACAAATCCAGGGCGACTGGCCATTTGCGTCCTTGTCCTGATGCTGCTTTTTTTTGCCGCAGCAAATGCCGCCGCTAACCCAGAAGACGCCACAAACAACCAAACCGCTCCCCAGATAACCTTTCCTTCCGGCATCGATGAGAGCGTCGTTACTGAAACCCAGCGGGTCGCCGAAGCGTTCAGGCACCAGACAGCCGCCCTTTTTGAAAGAGAACCGCTCGAATGGGACTGGCAGACCATAGAGTATCTGCCAAGCTGGTTTTTTGAACAGGTCGGCGATTTTTCCCGGGAGCTCATCGAACAGAGCCGGGTCATTGGAACGGCCGGCTCCATTGTCGTTTTTATCTTTTTATTTGCGGCCATCTACAGCATTATTTTCAGAAACAGGGTCCTTGCCCGGGTTGAAAAGAATGTGCAACCCTTTCTGACGGCCATGCCCGAGCAATTTGTCCCTTATTTTCACTCGGGCCTGAAGCTGATCGTTTCCGCGCTGATCCCCATTCTCCTGTTCGGGATGCACCGGGCGGCCATGGCCTTCACCGGTTATGATGCACCCTGGTTCCTCCTGGCCGGGCGACTCCTCTGGCTGTGGCTCATCGCAGCGCTCATCATCGGATCGCTGAAGGAAATTTTCATCACCGAGCTTTTCGGCCATCCCGGTGATTACGGGCGAACCATCTTCCGGCTCGGCCGGATCGCCCTGATCGCCGTACTCCTGGGAACCGGCATTTTCTGGGGTGCCGAGGCGTTTGATATCCGCGCGGATATTCTGGCCCTGGTGCATTTTTCCATATCCGTAACCCTGTCGGTCGTCATTTTCCTGCTGCTGCTGAAAAAAAAGGCCATCCTGTCTTTGATACCGGAAAGACCCTATGAAAGCTACCGGGCCTTCATATCCCTTCTGTCGAAGTTTTATTACCCGCTCCTGTTTTTTTCATTTGCCGTGGCCCTGATGTGGTGCATCGGGTATCGGCAGCTCGGCCGGGTGGTCCTTTTCAACGTCTGGGGAACGGTGCTTGCCATCGTTATAATTGCGGTGGTGCATCATTATCTCGTGAACCTGCTGAAAAAATGGAATGACAGGATCAGTCCCTCCGACGAAACAGCCGCCATGCTCATCCGTTCCCTCAAGGGGCTTCTGACCTATTTCACCGTTATCGTCACCATTATCGTCGTCCTGAACATGATAGGCATCCTCGACCCCCTCCAGCGGGTCATGTCTTTTCCGGTTCTCACGGTCGCTGAAAAAAGCATCACGTTCTGGACCATCATCAAGGCTTTTCTCGTCATTTTGACATTTATTCTTGCCACCCGTATGGTTCAGGCATACCTGGACTACAAGGTTTACCCGGCCGTTGGGGTCGACCCGGGTCTTGGATACGCCCTGAACACGTTTCTGCAATATCTCATGCTGGCGGCCGGTTTTCTCGCCGCCCTCCGGGTGATCGGGCTGGATCTCCGTTTTCTGCTTGTTTTTGCAGGCGCCATCGGCATCGGTATCGGCATCGGGCTTCAAAACATGGCCGCGAACGTGATCAGCGGTTTTTCCATCATATTCGGCGGGAGAATCCGGAAAGGCGACTGGATCGAAATCGGCAAAACCGTAGGCGTTGTAACGGATATTCACCTGAGCGCCACCAAGATACGCACGAGAGACAACATTGAATACCTTATACCCAATGCGAACCTTATTTCCGATACCATCGTGAACTATTCCCTGTCCTCCCCGCTCATCCGCATAGACCTCAATGTCGGTGTTTCCTATGACGCAGACCCCAAGGTGGTTGAAAAAATACTGCTGGAAGCCGCCCAGGAAGAGCCCATGGTTGAAAAGGTGCAGCCGCCCGCGGTCCGCTTTGTGGGATTCGGCGACAGCTCCATTGATTTCCAGCTTTTGTTCTGGATCAACGTCAGGGATACGGCCCGTCGAAGGGTTCGAAGCGCCTTGTACTTCAGCATTTTCAAACGACTGGCCGAACAGGGCATTGAAATCCCGTTCCCCCAGCGGGACATTCACATTAAGACCGCCGCATCCCAGGCGCCATAGAAGCCTTTTATCCCTTGATTCATGGGTTGGGCAATGCTACAGTCATCGGCATTTCATTGCCATTCGGCCCAAAAAAACACCAAAAGGAGGCACAATCCATGACAAATGACGAAAATATTTCAAATATTGATTTTACGGTGGACAAGAACAATCTTTACCGGGAAGAAGGCATTACCGATCATAAAGTGGCCTCCATCCGCAGGCTGGTTCCCATAAAGATAGACGGCTCCGATGATCCGGACCGCGAAACGGTTTTTTATGCGAGCACGCAGCTCATGACGCCGGAAGGGCCCCTGCCGCTCCAGGCCGCCTTGGCGGCAAAAACCTATGAAGCGGCCATCGAAGAGTTTCCCCATGCCATGCGAAAAGCCCTCAACAGGACCATTGAACAGCTGCAGAAAGCGCAGCAACAGCAGCAGCGGGAAAAACAGCAGGAGCAATCCCGCATATACGTTCCCGGAAGGTAGGCCCTTAAGGCGGCGCGTTCAGGTCTTGCGCATCCATGTCTATCGGGAGAAAATCGACGCGTTCAACCGTTACGCCGCCGGCTTCGGCCCCGGGTACCAGCCGGTATACCCGGTCCGCGTATCGGCTGAATGCGTCCGCATCATGGTGGGAAATCATCAGCACCTGAAAACCGAGCGCGCTTCCGGCATCATGGACGATTTTAACCAGGCGGGGCACAAGATCCGGGTGAAGCCAGCAGTCCTGCTCGTCCAGAACCAGAAACCGCCTGTGCAAGGCTTCGTCCAGCGTGGTGAGCGCAAACATGCGAAGGCCGACGGACAGAATATTGGCCACCGACCCCCCCTGCCCCTTGAGGATATCCTCCCGGTTGCCTTCCCGTTCCACCCAGAAATCCACCGAGGCGGCGTTGCGTTTCCAGTCAACGTCCGCCTTGAGCGCTACTGGCTGCTCAAGTACCTCCTGTAGGGCGATGGAGAGCTTTTCTTCGATCAAATCCAGCAGGCGCCTGAAGAGCTGCTGGTTCAGGGTTTCAAGCGCGGCGCTCACCTTTCCGGACAGCGCAAGATATTCCCGGACCGCTTTGATGGCGGCGCGGGTATGGTCCCTATCCCTTTGCGCCTGGTCCCTGAACGCTGCCAATCGGGTATGGCGGTTTTTCAAACGCTCGGGCGAATCCGGTTTTTTTCTGTGCTCAATCATTCTTTTGTCCCGTGCCCCCAATCAGGATTGCTGGTATTTTTCCTCCACCCGCTTCAACTCTGATTCGATCTGGTCCAGGGATTCCTGGTAGCCGGCCCTTTTCTTTTCGTTTTCCGCCTCCATCTCCGCCAGCTTCTTTTTAAGGGCGTCGAGATCATCGGTGCCATACTTTTCAAGGGCTTCCTTTTTCAGGTCTTCAAGCTGCTTGAGTGCGGTATTGAGATTGGCTTCGGCCTCTATCCTGCGCCTGTGCAGCTTGTTGTAGCGATCCGTCAACGATTCTATGGTCTGCCTGGTCTTTTTTCCCTGATCAGTCATTTTCCGTCACCTTTCCGGCAAGTTTTCTGATTTCATCGGCAACCTCTTTTTCAAAACGGTCCAGGTTCTTTTCCAGAAACCCCTTCAACCCTTCACCCGTCTGTGTTTTGCGTGCCTGCAGCTCAGCCAGGCCGGCAACGAAAACACTGCCGCGTTCTTCTTCCCCCGCCTCGATGACGGCCTCGTGAAAAACATCGTCATAGGGTTGGTGGGGGACTTCCACGTGCTGATGGGCGAATGTTTGGTCGCTGAGCCCGTCAATGCGCAATACGGCCGGGATATGCGACCGTGCCGCATCGCTTCTCGACCTGCGGGCGATATTGCCCGGCGTCAGCCACACGGTGTTTCCTTTTTGAACAGCACCGAGCCGCCGATGGATATGGCCGTTTACCACCATATCAATGCCCGGCAGGTCCACCGGCCGGATATATCCCCTGTCTTCATATCCCGGCACCTTCAGGTCATGATGGGTCAGCCACACGACAAAGGGACGCGGATTTGCATCAACTGGCAACGCCAGCTTTTTCGGAAGGGCTGTCCCCCAGGAAGAACCGCCCACAATTACCTGCCGGCCGTTTGTCATATTTACGGAAACAAGGACATCATCGAGAAGTCGCCCCCTTCCCGCTTCCGCTATCACGGCGAGGCTGTCATCCGTTGAGATCCGGTTTTCATGAACATCGTGGTTGCCGTAAACGAAAAACATCTCCCGCTCAAAAAGCTGCAGCACGGTTACAAGCAGCCAGTTGGGATTGTTTCTGGGAAGGTTGAAAATATCGCCGGTCACCAGGGGCAGAAGGGTGTGGGCTGCCGCATAGTCCAAGGCCCATTTGAGCTTGCCCAGGATCACCGCTGGGTAATCATCCTTCCGGAACCCGGGCACACGGGCCTCCAGGTGCGGGTCCCCGATGATGAGCAGCCCGTCGTAGGCCCGTGACGCATGAATGAGATTCATTGCTTTCTCCCGGCAACCAGGGGGGTCATGCCGATAAAATGCGCCGGATCCATTTCCTGCCCGCAGGTGGGGCAGATGCCCTCCTTTTCGATAAACCGCTCAAGAGTTTCCCCGGCCGCGTCAATTTCCTGATGGATCCGCTGCAAATCCGCTTGCCGCTTTTCACACGTCTCAAGCGCGGATGCCATTTTTTCAATGTGCACGCGCAGCCATGACGCATCAATCATGAGCGGCGGCAAAGCCAGGCGGGTGAGCACGGCGGCGCTGCCCCGGAAATGCTCGGCATCTTTGAGCGCCTGACCGACCCGGCGCACCAGGGCACGCAGCAATGAAATGTCTGCCATCGCCGGGACCGGGACCAGCCGGCGGCAGGGCGCGATTTCTGCCCGGCATCGATCCGCGTGCATTTCCAGCGCCCCGATCCGGTCAATCAGGCCGCCAACCCCAGCGGTATCGAAAAGGTCCGGGGGCGGGTCAGCGGCGATCAAGACTGTTTGCCTGCGGTGCTCGACACGAATGGCGCCATGGGCATGCTCAATCCTTCCGATCAGCTGCGAAAGGGCGTCGACGGGAAAAAACGACGGCGGGGCGTTCAGGCCTGCGGCTGCATCGGCCATGGCCGCATGCATGGAAACAGCGTCATTGGCCTTTTCAAAACGTCCGATTGTTGCCGCCAGTCCATATGCAGCTTCAATATTGTCGGAAATATCCCTGTGCAGGGCGCAGGCCTTGTCGATGCGGCACCCCAGGCCGTCAATGGGCGCCAGTTTCTCAAGGCGGGCATCGAGTTCCATTTCACGGCGGACCAACTCACTTTCCCGGGTTTTTGCCTCCTGCACATTTCGCCGGTGAAGGTTCTGCATCTCAATGAGCTTTATCGTATCGGAGGATGATGCGAAAAACGTCGCCCGGCGCGCCGCCGATTCATTGAGCAGGAAAATCGGCTTTTTCT
>SKZX01000224.1 GCA_007127175.1 Desulfobacterales bacterium | reverse complement strand
TTTCACCGCGATACCTCTTGTATACGGACGCTTCCGACATCGTTTCCCATCTTCGCCTGTACAGTCGTCTGGGGGGGGCGCCTTTTGTATGGGATGTAAGGCAGGGGGAATCGTTTGACACGCGCACGGTGGTTGTCTGCGCAAAAGACCAGCCCGGCTTGATTTCAGCCATTTCAGGCGTTTTTACGCTCAATGGCATCGATATCCTGAACGTCCAGGTTTTTACGTGGAAAAACAAGGTCGCACTGGATGTTTTCACGGTAACACCGCCGCCGGACCTCATTTTCGAGGAAGAACGGTGGCGCCGTGCCGAGGAGAACCTGGTCGCCGTGCTCGAAGGGAAACTGGATTTGTCGCAGGTGGTGACGACAAAAAGCCCGGTTCGAAAGGACCATGTGGCTTTAAGGCCCAACAGGGTGGTCGTGGACAATGAAAGTTCGAGCTTTTTTACCATTGTTGAAGTCTTTTCCTATGACTTTCCAGGGCTTTTGTACCGGGTGACCGATGTGCTCGCCCGGTGCGGCATGGATATCTGGGTGGCCAAAATTGCAACCAAGGTCGACCAGGTCGTTGACGTGTTTTACGTGAGGGATTCGCAGGGGCACAAAATCGGCGGGAAGCGGGCGGCGGAAATTGAATCAAAGCTGCTTGCCGTGCTTCCGGATCCCGATTAAACGGCGGTTCGGCCGTTTCATTAACACTGTAACATCAATAAGGGGGGGGAAATGAGAAAGAGATGGTTGGTGCTGTTGTTTGCAGCAATGTTGGGGGTGATAGGTACAGCGGGGCGGGCCCTGGCGGGGGACGGCCTGGATACCGGCGACACCGCCTGGATGATTGTGGCCACGGCCCTTGTCATGATCATGACGCCGGCCGGCCTGGCCCTGTTCTACGGCGGCATGTCGCGCTACAAGAACCTGTTGAACACCTTTGCCATGACCTTTGTGGCCTACTGCCTGGGGAGCATTGTATGGGTCATGTGGGGCTACACCCTGGCTTTCGGCACGGACGTGGGGGGTGTGATCGGCGGGCTGGAGCACCTGTTTTTAAACGGCATCGGTCCGGGGGACGTGTCCGATACCATACCGACATACACCTTTATCATGTTCCAGATGACCTTTGCAGGCATTACCGTGGCCCTTGTGCTCGGATCGGCGGTGGACCGCATGAAGTTTTCTTCATGGGTCGTCTTCACGGTGCTGTGGCTCACCCTGGTTTACAGCCCCATGTGCCACTGGGTGTGGGGCGGCGGGTGGATCGAGGAAATGGGGGCCCTTGATTTTGCCGGCGGCAACGTGGTGCATATCAATGCGGGGGTGGCGGGCCTCGTCCTGGCCCTCGTGCTGGGACGGCGCCAGGGATATGGCAAGGAAGCGATGTTCCCGTCAAGCATCACCCTGACGGCCCTGGGGGCGGCCATGCTATGGTTCGGCTGGTTCGGTTTCAATGCCGGCAGCCAGCTTGCGGCGGACGGCATCGCTGCATCGGCGTTCATGGTCACCAATACGTCGGCGGCCATGGGGGCTTTGGCCTGGATGTTCGCGGAATGGCTGGTCGACAAGAAGCCGACCGTGCTGGGCCTGGCGTCCGGTGTGGTGGCGGGGCTCGTGGGCATTACACCGGCAGCCGGTTTCGTGGGCCTGCCGGCAGCCCTTGCCATCGGCATGGGTGCGGGCCTGCTGGGATATATCAGCGTCGCCAAGCTCAAGCACCGCCTGGGTTATGACGACTCCCTCGACGCTTTCGGCGTGCACGGCATCTGCGGCATGTGGGGTGCCCTTGCAACGGGGCTGTTCGCCAACCCCGCCATTACCGAAGGCGCTGTCGGCCTGTTTTACGGCAATCCAGGCCAGCTGTGGATTCAGTTTCTCTCCATCATCGCCACGATCATATTCGCTGCGGTTGCGACCCTGATCGTGATCGGGATCACCAGCCTTTTGACCGGGGGGCTCAGGGTTGGAAAAGACGATGAGATCCAGGGGCTTGACAGCGCGATTCACGGGGAGCGGGCCTTTGAGCTCGGCCCCTGACAGGGTGCTGAATCAACGGAACCGGCCTGTTTTGCAGGAAATTCAAAAATTACAGGGAGAGAAATCATGAAAAAGATTGAAGCCATCATCAAGCCCTTCAAGCTCGATGATGTCCGGCAGGCATTGAGCGATATCGGGATCCAGGGCATGACCATCACCGAGGTCAAGGGGTACGGCCGGCAGAAGGGGCACAAGGAAATATACCGGGGCGCTGAGTACCTGGTTGACTTCATGCCCAAGATCAAGCTGGAGATCGTGGTCCCGACAGAACTTGCCGAAAAGGTCATCAATACAGTGAGGAACGCTGCCAATACCGGCAAAATCGGCGACGGAAAGATTTTCGTCATGTCCCTTGAACAGATCATACGCGTCCGGACCGGTGAACGGGACAAAGATGCCATTTAGAAATTTTACCAAACATGGTACAGGGGATGCGAAACGAAACGTAAAATCCCCTATGGCATAAAACACAAACAGACCAATAATTCATAGAAAAAAGGAGAGTACACATGTTACAGCCAAAAGACGTGCTTGGGATGATCAAGGAGAAAAATATACGGGTAGTGGACATCCGCTTTATGGATTTTCCCGGGGTCTGGCAGCACTTTACGGTCCCGGTCAGCGAAGTCGATGAGTCGTCCTTTGATGACGGCTATGGGTTTGACGGCTCCAGCCTCCGGGGCTGGCAGCCCATCAATGCCAGCGACATGCTGGTGGTGCCGGACGCGGCCACGGCCAAAATGGACCCCTTTTACGAAGAACCCACCCTGGTGATGATCGGCAATATTGTCGACCCCATCACCCGCGAACCGTATTCGCGCGATCCGCGCCATATCGCGCAGAAGGCCGAGGCCTACCTGAAGCAGACCGGCATCGGGGATACGGTTTACATCGGCCCGGAAGCGGAATTTTTCATTTTTGACGACATCCGGTTTCATTCGTCGAAAAACGAGGCATTCTATGCCATCGATTCGGAGGAGGGCATCTGGAATTCCGGTCGCGACGAGCGGCCCAACCTGGGCTACAAGCCGCGCCACAAGGAAGGGTACTTCCCGGTGCCGCCCATGGACAAGTTTCAGGATATGCGCACGGAAATGATGCTGACCCTCGAGGACCTGGGCATTGCCGTGGAATGCCAGCACCACGAGGTGGCCACCGGCGGCCAGGCGGAGATCGACATGCGATTTCAGCCGCTCCGGGAAATGGGTGACCAGATGGTCTGGTTCAAGTATGTGCTCAAAAACGTGGCCAACCTGCACGGCCGCACCGTCACCTTCATGCCCAAGCCGCTGTTCGAGGACAACGGGTCGGGCATGCACACCCATGTCAGCATCTGGAAGGACGGTCACCCGCTGTTTGCCGGGGAAAAGTACGCCGGCCTATCCCAGGAGGCCCTCTATGCCATCGGCGGCATTCTAAAGCATTGCGGGGCTCTGTGCGCCATCACCAATCCGACGACCAACTCCTACAAGCGCCTGGTGCCGGGCTTTGAAGCGCCCATCAACCTGGCCTATTCGAGCCGGAACCGGAGCGCGGCGGTGCGCGTTCCCATGTACTCGTCCTCTCCCAAGGCCAAGCGGATCGAATTCCGAACCCCTGACCCGTCCTGCAACGGTTACCTGGCCTTTTCCGCCATTGTCATGGCCGTTATCGACGGCATCGAGAACCGGATCGACCCGGGGGATCCTCTGGACAAAAACATCTATGACCTGCCCCCGGAGGAATTGGCCCAGATCGACTCCGCACCGGCTTCCCTTGACGAGGCCCTGGCAGCCCTGGAAAAGGACCATGAATTTCTGCTCAAGGGGGACGTGTTTACCCGGGACGTGATCGAACGCTGGATCGAGTACAAGATGCAAAACGAGGTCAATGCCATTCGTCTTCGGCCGCATCCCCATGAGTTTTTCATGTATTACGACATTTGATATATTTATAAAAACCGTCCTATGTATATAAAAAAAGGCGGCCCCGCTGGGGGCCGCCTTTTTTATGGCGCGCTGGAAATGCCCGGGAAGGGATTGGATGCAGAAACCCCCTGAGCGGGTTGAAAATCAAGGATTCCTGACCGACAGGACAAAATCCCTCATCAGTTTGGCGGACGCCTGGGGCGTCTCGATCATGGGCGCGTGCCCCACGTCCTCGAGGATGACCAGGCGGGCGTCGGGCATCAGCGCTTCAAAGACCCGTCCGTTTTCAACGTTGATCAACCGGTCATGACGGCCCCATATGATCAGTGCGGGCGCCCATACATGGGGCAGCGCCGCACCAAGCTCACCAGGCGCATCCCGCCGGATGTCGCTAAACATCTTTTCGTTTATCGCCTGGTTAGCGATTGCTCTTTCAGCCAGCACGCTGGAGACGGGCCAGATCAGAAAGGGCCTTTTTTCCATTGAAAACCGAATCAGCCGGTCGAAATCTTCCCGATTTCGGACAATCAGCGGGTTTTCTCCCCGCGCCAGGTATCCTGTTAATTCGCTCTCATGGGTGTGTACGCCGCCGGGGTTGAAAAGGGTGATGCTGGTGACTTTCTCGGGGTATCGGGCCGCGTAAAGCGTAACAATAGTGCCCCCCAATGAATTGCCGGCCAGGTGGGGCGCCTCCACTGCCAATTCTGACAGAATAGCCCGTAAATAAAGGACCTGGCTTGAGACGTCGTAGTCCCTGTCTATGTGTTTTGAGCTGTCCCCGTGGCCGGGAAGGTCGATGGCGATGATGTGGAAATCATCTTTCAGGTGGCGGGAAAGCCTCAGCCAGACTTCTTTGCTGGCGCCGAACCCGTGAATCAGGACCAGGGTCGGCCGTTCACCTTTACCCTGACCCTCGAGTACGGAAATCTCGAATTCGTTGACAAAAAGCGTCGACAGTTCAAGCCCGGCGCTCCGGCGTTCGCACCCCATGGCCAGGTCAAATGCGCCGTGCTTGAAGCCGGAGCAGGCTGTCAGGGCCATGAGGCTGACAATAATCAAAGCCAGGCGCAAAAGGTCATTCAGGGAAAACGGTTGCATGTGAATTGTTCCTCCTCAATATTGTGAGATGGGTTCTGATCTTTCCAGGCCCAAAGGGTTGATGATGGGTTTCCGTTTGCTTTCTTTTCCAGTCCATCAGATAGGAAGATAAATATCACTATCAATTCCTTCGGTGCAACTAAAAACGAGCGATCGTTCTATTATGTCGGTTCGTTTGCGGCGCATTCCTGAACACATGCTTAAAAAAAAGAAATCCTTGACGTCTGAGCCTGTTTTCCGGTCTGTGGTTTGTGGGGGGGCCCTCCCATCGGGGCACCGATTGACAACCGCTTTGCTGCCGCTTCACATGAAAAGCTTGCGGTATATTGCTGCAGTATTGTAAAATACTTTAGATATGGGTGATGCTGAAGGCGGAAACTGGCGGGCGGATGCATTGCAGCCTTGTTCCGCAGCCTGAAAACGAGGAGTTTTAAATGAAAACAAAGGCAGTCGTTGACTATATCGTCCAATGGCTCACCGATTATTGTGATGCGGCCGGGTTGAACGGTTTTGTTATCGGCGTATCCGGGGGCGTGGATTCGGCCGTGACGTCCACCCTGTGCGCAAAAACCGGAAAGACCGCGGTTGTTCTGAACCTCCCCATTCATCAAACCTCGGATCAGAAAACACTTGCCGACCGCCATATCGATTGGCTCCTGGATCGTTTTCCCGCAGTCAAGGCGCATACCGTGGATCTGTCCCCGGTATTTGACCGTTTTCAGGAAGTGCTGCCGGAAGAGGTGCAGGACGGGCTTGTCATGGCAAACACCCGGTCGCGCATCCGCATGGCCGCGCTGTATGCATTTGCCGGACACCACGGGCTTCTGGTGGCAGGCACCGGCAACAAGGTTGAGGACTACGGCGTGGGGTTCTTTACCAAGTATGGTGACGGCGGCGTGGACATTGCACCCATCGCCGACCTGCTGAAATCCGAGGTCCGTCTTCTTGCGCGTGAGTTGGGCATTCTGTCTGAAATTGCCGAGGCGGTCCCCACGGACGGCCTGTGGGCGGACAACCGGAGTGATGAACAGCAGATCGGCGCCACCTATGATGAATTGGAGTGGGCCATGGCCCATGAGGCGTCCGGCGGCGTTGAAAATGGGTTGACCGCGCGCCGGCAGGCGGTGCTGGGGATCTACCGCAGGCTCAACCGGGTCAATAAACATAAGGTGGAGCCGATCCCGGTTGCGGTAATTCCGGGCCACCTGAGGCGTTGACGCAATGACCCTGCATCAAGAGCAAGGTGGCGGTTATGGACAACAAAGAGCAGGGCAAAATCAGCATTGAAAAACTTGTCGCGCTGATCCGAAAGCTGAATCCCGGAAAACCGGACCTGCGGGAAGCGGATTATTCCCGCTGGAACCAGACCGAGGCGGAATACCAGCAGGAACAGGCGCAATGGCTTGCACGTGTCCGTGACAAAAGACGGGACGGAAACAAAAAACAACAGTGATTATAAACCACCGGGAGGATGCGCGTGAAGGTCTTTCCGGCTGATCAGGAGGCCAATATGCCGCATGTGATCATCAAGATGTATCCGGGGCGAACGGCGGTTCAGAAACAGGCGCTGTGCGACCAGATCGTTAAAGATGTCATGGAGATCGCAGGGTGCGAGGAGAAAACCATATCCGTCGGGATCGAGGAGATCCCCCGTGAGGAATGGGCTGAAACCGTTTACAAGCCTGATATACTCGAAAAAAAAGACACGCTCTATAAACAGCCCGGTTACAACCCGTTCGGCGGCTGATCCAGATGGCTCCCGAACGTTCGGTCCGTCGCGTGACATGGTGGGGGTTTTGTGTCAATATCGGCCTGTCGGTTTTCAAGGTGGCCGCCGGTATAACAGGGAACAGCCATGCGGTTGTCGCGGACGGTCTCCACAGCTTGACGGATACGGTGACGGATATCGCCGTTATTGCAGGGTCCTATTTCTGGGCCAAGCCCGCGGATGATCAGCATCCTTACGGTCACCGGCGCATCGAGACCACGGTTTCCATATTTATCGGTCTTTTTCTGTTTGCTGCGGCGTTTTTCATTGCCTGGCAGGCGGTCTCGGATATCCGGGGCCGGCAGGTCAACGCGCCGGGAATGATCGCACTGGCCGCCGCAGTGGTGTCCATTATCATGAAGGAAGGGCTCTATCGGTGGACCCGGCGTGTCGGAAAAAAGGTCCACAGCGTATCCCTTGCCGCCAATGCCTGGCATCACCGGTTGGATGCCTTGAGTTCCATTCCCGTACTGATCGCCGTGGCCGTGGCGATTGTATATCCACCCCTTTACATGCTCGACCAGTTTGCGGCGATATTCGTGGCCGCCCTTGTTTTCTGGGCATCGGCGCGGATTGTCATAAACGGTTTCAAGGAATTGGTGGATGAAGGCGCCCCTCGTGAAACCTGTGAAAAAATACGGGATATCGCAATGACGGATGAAAATGTCCGGCATGCCTACAATATCCGAACCCGCTACGCGGGCAACCATCTTCAGGTAGACCTGCACCTTGCGGTAGACGGCAGTATGAGCGTATTTGAAGGGCACCGGGTGGCGGAAGACGCGAAAAAACGGATTATGGAAAAAGGGCCCCGGGTCCTGGATGTCGTCGTCCATATCGAGCCGATGGAAGCCGTCAGCCCGGAGGACGCCTGCCTGTAGGGTGTCAGAACCGTTCAATAAGCTTGTCAATGAGAAAGGAGCTTTCCCGGATGGCCTGCTCCCCGAAGGGGCCGAACCATTGGGAGACTTTCTTAAACTCTTCGATGAATTGCTTCCTGTCCCCCTTTTCCACCATCTCCAGGGTCTCCCGGATGCTTTCGATATAGTCTTTCAGGAGATTCCGGCGTCGGTCCGATGCAAAAATGATTTCCGCATACAGGGCGGGGTCCTGGGCGAAGAGCCGTCCCACCATGCCCATTTCGAGCCGGTATATGGGGCTGGAAAACTCCAGGGTCCGTTTGACGGGCACCCGGGTTTTGGCCATGAACCGGCCGACGGCAAACGTGGCAAAATGGCGGAGGCTCTGGACGATGGACATGATATCGTCATGCTCTTCGGGGGTGGCGGTGACAATGATGCTTCCCCAGGCCGTGAACTGGTCGATGACCCACCGGCAGGCCGCTTCGTCGCGCCCGGGCGTGGCCGCGATGATCTGCTTGTCCAGGGTGGACGTTGTCGGGCCGAAAAGGGGGTGAAGCCCCAGAACCGGCCCCCTGTGGGCCTTGAGCATGGCCGCCACCGGCGCCTGCTTGATGCTGGTGATATCCGCCAGGACGGCGGTTTCCGGGAGGTGCGGGGCGATATCGAAAATGGCTTGAACCGTAACGTCGATGGGGACCGAGATGACGGCGAGATCGACGCCCTCGCAAAGTTGTTTTGCCCTGGGCCAGTCGTTTTTGTCGAGGATTCGCAGTTGGTAGCCGGCATCGGAAAAACACGACCCAAAGTAGCGGCCCATTTCACCACGGCCGCCGACAATGAGCACGGCAGCACCGGGGCGCACGCCTTTGCGGGCCATTTTCCCGGACTGCTCGATCCGGGAGCGCCGCATGATGATTCTGTAGAGCTCTTCCACGAAATCGGGGTCCAGGCCGGCGGCCGAAGCATGGCTTCGCCGCGCGGAAATCATGTCTTCCTCGCGGGCCGGGTGATAAACGGGGAGCTTGTGCTTCTTTTTGACGGCCACGATCCGGTCGACCTGTTTCTGGCGCCCGGCAAGCAGTTCCAGTATCCGGTGGTCGATTTCATCGATTTTTTCCCGGTAACCATCAAGCTGCTGCATGTCATCCCTGTTTTCAGGCATAATCGTCAATCCTGCGATAAATGAATGGAACGCCGCGCAGAAGGTCCAACAGCGCGGAAAGAAATATGGCGGTCCGAACAGAAATATGCCGGATGGACCGGTGCTGTCAACCCCAACCTGCGAGGGCTATCTGAAACGCTCGTCGGATCTTTTTTCAGCGACTTCTTCGGCCTTTGCCCGCATCCAGCCCGATGTGCTATTCCCTACCGCGTCGAAAGCCGCGATGTAGGGCTTGATATCCAGCAGGGGCGTCTGGTCGAGCACGTCAATGCCTTGAACGGTCAAAACATGGTTGTCGATACCGGCGAGTTCGACGATGGAAAGCCCGATATGGTTCGGACGAAGGGGGGAGCGGGTCGCAAACACACCCCGCGACACTGTATCCATGAAGGGGACGACGGACAGGCGGGTTTTTTCCGCCCGGTGAAACAGGTAAATGAGGTATATGTGGCTGAACCCCTCCAGGTCTTTCAGGCCTTCGGCGTACTGTTCATAAACGTGCACCTTCCCAATGACGTCGGCCGCCCCTTTGGGCTGGATCGGCATGTTATCGATGCGAGTAAACGGTGTACGGATAATCCCGATGGGTTCCACTATATCTCCATTGCTTGATTACGCGGTGGCATCAATAGTTGTGACGATTCCGTCTTTCCTGCCGGTGAAGCCTCAATATAGCATTTTTATGGCATGTGTTCAAAACAGAATCGGAGACAGAATCGCAGACGGAATCCGCCTGTTCACATAAGATCGCCTGCCATGTGCCGGCCGCACCGGCCATCCCCGGAGGGGATATGGAATATAGCCGGTGGTTTCAACCACCGGTACGGCGCAAAATAAATGAACGGAGTCCTGAAGGGACGGCATACAATAATGTCGTCCCTTCAGGACTCCGTGGACAAAGATCAATAATGCCAAACCGGTGGTTGAAACCACCGGCTATAGGCCGATGCCCCTCCGGGGCTATTAACACCGGCTATACGCCAATACCCCTCCGGGGCATTCATTCAGCCTTTCACCGGGAATCGTCGCGTAATCAACGGCTCAATTGACAAGGAAATAGCGGAGTGTTATTTCTTTTCCAGTTGTCAGCAACGCAATGACTCAAGCGTCATAATTTTGCAGGAGGCAGCATGGAAGGTCTTGTCTACAGTTTTTTCGCCGGCATCTCCATGGCCCTTGGCGCCCTGATCGTTTTGTGCTTCGGCCGGCCCGGGAAAAGCCTTCTTTCACTGATTCTGGGGTTTGCCGCCGGGGTCATGCTGGCGATTTCCGCCTTTGACCTGATTCCCGAAGCCATCGAAATGGGATCGATCTGGCATGCTGCAGCGGGTTTTCTGGTAGGGGCGGCCATGATGTATGTCCTGGATCTGATCATACCCCATGCACACATGTCGGGCGACCTGGACGGCCCTGCAAGAAGTGCAGGTGAAGCCGAAAACAGCGACAGAAAGGCGCTTCGGACGGGGTACCTTGTTTTTCTGGGGATGGCCCTTCACAACGTTCCCGAAGGTCTGGCCATCGGGGCCGGGTTGGAATCAAGCCCGGAGCTGGGTTTTTACATTGCCGTCGCCATCGGCCTGCACAACATCCCCGAAGGCATGGCCACCGCCGGGCCCCTCAGGGCCGGCGGGTTAAGCAGCGCAAAAGTCCTGCTGCTGACCCTTCTTGCCGGAATGATGACCCCTGTGGGGGCATTGATCGGGTTGATCGCTTTTGGTATTTCGGATGCTTTCGTTGCGGCCGGAATGGCCCTGGCGGCCGGTGCAATGGTGTACATTGCCAGTGACGAATTGATCCCCCAATCCCACGGGTATCACAGTCACATGGCCAATTTTGGCATTCTCGGAGGTTTTCTGGCGGGTTTTGTGCTGAGTGGATGAAGCCGTGAGGGCCTTAAGGCTCAAGTATGGGGAATCGTTTTTTTAAGCGCTTCAGCGCGCGGCCGATTCTGGGAAAGCGCGTGCTGATGTGGTTTTCAATGGCGGCGAAAAATTTAATGTCCGGTGAAAGCACGAGTGCACCGATGGCAAGAAACAGCCATCCCTGGAGGACCGGCAGCACCAGTCCTGCGATGCCCAACCCGATAAAAGAAACGCCGACGGGGATGCGGATGAGGGTCTTCATGATGCTTCCGCCGCCCTTGCGCACGCGATGCAGAACAACACGCTGGGATCGAATTGCAGCCTTTTTTCGGGGATTTCCTCCTCGCAATGGACGCAATAGCCGAAGTCGCCCGATTTCATGCGATCAAGGGCTTTTTGTATCCGCGCCTTCTCTGCACTTACAAGCCTTGCGGCTGCCTGGGCCATTGCCTGCTGCTGCATGGCATCCATTCTTGAAACCCGGCCGATGCTTGACGGGTCAAGTTCCACAGGTGCAACACCTTTTTTTCCGGCTTCCAGACCGGCTGTAATTTCTTCCAGCCTGTCCAGGAGGCGCTGCTCAAAATAATCCATGTCAATATCCCTGCGCACTTTGCCTGTACCCCTGTTGCTGTATATTCGGCGGTGATTTTTTTTAAAAATTATAATTTAATTGCATAATTTGCTGATAATTGCCAATAAAAAAATCCTCATCATTAAAAACACGAGAAATTCGTGATTAACCGGTTGAAAACCGGACTTGCTGAGTGGCCCCGGGCAACAAGCAGTGTGGGCATGAGCGGGTTTAGGCATTAGGTATGTTAATCCCCGGAGGGGATATAGAATGCAGCCGGTGGTTTCAACCACCGGTAAGAAATTGACCTAACAAGCACGAGTCCTGAAGGGACGACATAAAAATGGGTATGCCGTCCCTTCAGGACTCCGTGTTTTCAATGCCTTTGCCCATGCCGGTGGTTGAAACCACCGGCTATATTCTGTATCCCCTCCGGGGATGACAGGCGTCACGGCCAAAGGCGAAAAATATCCAAATTCCAGGAGTATGCCCCTCCATGGCGCTGTTTTTTGCCTTTTCGCCGTTCCACCCGGAACGGGCGGGCAACAAGCCCGTTGACAGCAGCTATCCTGTCCTGACCGGCTTACCGTTCCCCGATTTTTTTCTGCCCGTCCCAGACCCGTTCGGCCTCGGGCAGCAGCGGCAGGTAGCCCAACCATGTGTGGGAGTTCAGGTGTTCCTGGCTTTGCTGCAGTTTGCGGCTGTGCTCCATGATGGGCGGGACAAGTTCGTAAATATCCCCTTCCAGGTGCTTTCCGATGGCGTGGTTGGTGGCCGCTGTTGCGAGCCTGACAGCCTCGCTGCTGTAGCTCTGGCTCCGTGCAAGGGTTTCCAGGGCCTTGACCGGGTTGTGGAACCCGGCGGAGTTCTCCGCAGACACAAAATCCCAGAACCACTGGCCTTTTCGCGCCCTTTCCCGCGCCCGGATCATGAGCGCGTCGTAGTCCGGGTGGCGTTCGCCCGTGAACCCGGATGCCAGGCGTATGGCTTCATGGGCCCGGACGGAATCCTCCTGGGCCTTGAGCAGCTGCTCCCAGGTCCGCTTCTGGGTGTAGAGCACCCTTTCTTCAAGGTATTCGGGCTGCTTGTCCGTGTGGCACTGGCGGCAGGACTGCTCGATGGTCTTCAGCGGCGAAGTCCAGTGGTGGGAGGAGATTTTTCTTTTTCCGTCCACGCGGATATAGGGCATGTGACAGTCGGCGCAGGAGACCCCGGCTGCGCCGTGGGGGCCGTCGATCCATGTTTCGAACTCGGGGTGCTGGGCCTTGAGCATGGGCGTGTCAGACACCGCGTGGGTCCAGTCGATGAAGTTCCCCTCGAAGCCTTCCCGGGTCGTGGTCCCCTTGTCCTTGTAGTATTCGTACATGTCCCCGGGGGTAAATCCCTCATCCCAGGGAAACGTCACCTTGTCCTTGGGGCCGAAGGCGGCTTCCTGAAAGTAGTATTCCACGTGGCACTGCCCGCAAACGTATGCCCGCATTTCATTTCGGGTGGCGTCTTCCCAGTCGATCCCCTGACGCGCCATGGCCTCTGCAAAGGGCACGCTGGTGATGCGGAGGTCCATTGTCTGCGGGTCATGGCAGAGGTTGCACCCGACGGCATGGTCTTCCACGTCCACTTCTGTCCGGAAGTCGTGGAATTCCATGGACCAGAAATCGTCCCCGTATTGTTTCTGCCATTGCGGCATGGTGTTGGCCTTGCAGTTCCAGCAGGTCGCCGGCAGTCCCGCCTGCTCGCTGTAATTGTTTATTCGGTCGATCTCGAGGATGTCTTCAATGGCGTAAACGTGCCCCCGGGCCCGCTTGTATTCGTAGCTGAAGGGGTAGCCCATCCACAGGTTTTTCAGGTATGGCTGGCCGAACCGGTACCCCTTGGGCAGCGGGTTGATGGTGTCGTGCTTGTCATGGGGGACCGAGCCGGCATAGGTGGTCATCCGCGTATCGTCGGCATTGTTGAGATAACTTTGATAATGCAGGGGAAATTGCCTGGAAAACGCCTCGTTTCGATTTTCATCTGCTGCCAGGTCGGTTTCGTAGGAAGGCGTTTTGGGTTCGGGGATTTCGGTGCATCCCCCGAAATAAAGGGCAGCAGTAAAAAACAGTAAAACAAGGACCCATGGCCATAACATTCGGCGTTTATTCATTGGTCACTTTCCTCGATGCGATGGGGCTTTTGCGGGTGTGGGGCACATGCCGATGGCAATCGAAACAGTAATTTTTGGCCTTGCCGTCCAGATTGATGGTCGTCATGAAATGGCAGCTTGCACAGTTGTCATTGATGACTTCCCTGGTGGCGGCTTCAGCCGTTACAACATCCGGAATGGGACCGATGGTGTTGACATAGATGTCGCGCATGCCGGCGCGTGTTTTGAAAATCATCTTGGAAACAAAGGCATCGGTGGGCGCATGGCACTCGTTGCATGTCAGCTGCGCATGAACGGACTGCTGGTGGGTGCGCACGGCTTCGTGCATGACGTGGCATGTCCCGCAGAATTCGGGTATATCCGTATTCCGCATGGTAAACCCGGCGCTGATGTACCCGAGGATGACCAGCGTCAGCGCAACAGAAGCCAGAAACCATTTTTTACCGGACTGCATAAGGCGGGGTCCCTTTCCGGTGCTGCCTGTTATGGGTTGACCGTCGCTTGACAATAATAGTAAAGTCAAAAAATAAATTTTGCAAAAAAAGCCGGCAGCCGACGGCTTTTGATGAAAGGCGATCGGTTGCCATGCCTGAATCCAGTGCATCAAGGAAAAGGAAAATAACCATGGAAATCAGAAAAATTTTGTGGCCTACGGATTTGTCGGAAAATGCGGCACGGGCGCTCCCCTATGTGACCTCCACCGCCGAGAAATACCAGGCTGAAATCCATATTCTCTATGTTCTCAAGGAATACCTCGAGTTCGGCGCCGCCTACGGCGATACCGATCCCCAGGCGGATTATGAGCGGATGCGGCAGTGGGAGAAGGAAACCGCTGAAAAACGGCTCGACGAGCTGTGCGAAAAATTTCTGTCAAGCTGTCCGCTTTTTTTCCGTCATATCGCCGTGGGCGACCCGGCGAAAAAAATCATCGCGTTCATGGAAGAAATCGAACCCGACATCGTTATCATGGCCAGCCGGGGCACTGAAAGCCATTTCAATTTCGGCAGCGTTGCCGAGCGGGTGATGAAATGCGGCAAGGCCCCGGTGCTCATTGTGCCGGCATAGATTCGCCTGATTACGATGGTTCCCATATCTCGATGCGGCTGCCTTCGGGATCGTAAAGGTAGAACACGCGAGCGCCCCAGGGATGGTTTACAATCTGTCCAGGATCCAGGTTGCACGCCTTCATTTTTATCCATGCCTGGTTTACGTCCTCAACCTGGAGGGAAAGTGTGATCCCTTTTCCCCCGGCGCTCTTGATGCTCGCCCGGCTTTCATCGGCAATGCTGATCCGGGCGGTTTTGGTGATATGGAATTCCACAAACCAGTCTGAAAGCCGGTTGCCCGGCGCCTGCAGCAGTAAACGATAAAAACTGAGCGTTTCCTTCCATCTTTTACAGTACAGGATATTATTAACCGCCCGGTATAAAGATTCCATATTTTTCCCGCTCCGGACCCAGTGGTTTTTTTGGTTTTTTGTTTAGCACCAGCAGCATGGGGCTGTTTTTTGCCCACCTTATCACGAAAATAATGATCATCAATTGACCCAAGTCAAAGAAAGCGGTGATCATGTTGGCGTATAAGGGGGTTCAGGATGGAAAACAGTTTATACGGGGAAATCGCATGAAACGATATGGCAAGGCAATTTTCATTTTTTTTGCAGCGGCGGTTATCGGGGCGGGCGCTGTGTGGCTTGCGGGAAAACGCGGGGCGGAGCTCGACCGCCTGGCACGGCCTGCGGCCCCGGTATATGCCGTATACCTGGATCGCGCGGAAACGGGGCGCCTTGAGGTAACCCGGTCCTACCTGGGAACCATTCAGGCCGTGGCGCATGCCGTTGTTGCCTTCAGAATGACGGGACACCTCCTGTCAGCACCCGGGGAGCCCGGGGATGACTTCTCCGCAGGCGATGTCCTGGCCCAAATTGATCAACGGCCGTTCGCCATGAACAGGGAGGCGCTTGCAGCGGAGCTCGAAGGCGCACGCAGCGAGCTTGACCGTGCGGAAATGCAGCTTGAGCGCCGGAAGCCCCTCCTGGCAAAAGGACTCATCGATCCGGAAGCCGTGGACACGTCTGAAACCGCCTTCAGGACGGCCCGGGCCCGGGTAGACAGCCTTGAAGCGCGCCTCGCATCCGCGGATATCGATGTGACCTTCAGCTCTGTCTATGCCCCATTTGACGGCGTCATCACGGACCGCCACAAACGGGCAGGGGACCTCGTCATGCCCGGCGAGCCGGTATACACCATTGAAAACCCGGATTCGGGGTATGCGGTGATTATCCGCATACCCCGTGAAACCGCACTTCTTGCCGCGCCGGGCCGGAAGGCGATGGTGTCGTTCAATGGCCGCCGGATGGAAACGACCCTGTACCGGGTCTATCCCGCCACCCATGAAGGCCGCCTTGCCACCGCTGAATTCCGGCTGGACCAGAGACCCTTTGGCCTGCCGTCCGGCGCTTTTGTCACGGTAGACCTTCTGGTTGATGAAGTGGAAGGGATTCGCGTTTCCGCCCGGACCCTGCTGGAAGACGAAACCGGTGCCCGCATTTTCCGGGTGGAAGCGGGGGGCCGGGTGGATGTCGTCGGGGTAACGGTTTTGGCCCGGGAAAAGGAAAAGGCGGTCATCGCGGGGCCGGTCTCAGAGGGCGACCGCCTGGTGGTCGCAGAGGAGTCGATGCTGCTTCAGCTGACGCCCGGATCGCGGGTCCGGCCCGTTGAACCTTTCAATGGCGGGGGCGAGCGGCGATGAACTGGATGACATCCTATCTCAACCGTCCTTATGCCATATCCGCACTTTTGATCTTCGGCGTAATGTTCGGTTTTATAAGCCTCCGGAGCCTTCCCCTGAACCTGTTTCCGGATGCCAACTACCCCCGGGTGTCGGTCCTCCTGGTTTGGCCCGGGGCCTCCGCGGATGACATGGCGGACAGGGTTTCCAGAACAGCGGAAAAGGCCCTGACATCCATTGACGCGGTAAGGCGGGTGCGCGCGTCCGTACGTGATGAAACCGCTGCGCTCACGGTGGAGTTTGAATATGAAAAGGGGCTGGATGCCGCAGTCACGGATGTGAGCGCCGCGCTTGAACGGATCATGCCGCAGCTTCCCGCAGACATGCGCGCCCCGGCTGTTTTCAGGATCACCGACGCGGCATCGCCGGTAATAACCATTGCGGCGGCCCCGGCGGACGGCTCGCCGCTTACCATGGCCAAGGTAAGGCAGCTATGCGACAACGAAATCCGCGAGGCGTTTCTGAGGCTTGACGGCGTGGCCGATGTGGAGGTTTTCGGTGGGCACGTCCCCGAGATACAGGTGATGGTCGACCGGTCCCGGGCCGCCGCGTACGGATTTTTCCCCGAACAGGTGGTCGCGGCCATTGCCGCATCCCACAGAAACATCCCGGGCGGCACCCTGGTCCGTCAGGACAATGAACTGCTCATCCGTGTGGAGGGCGAAAAATCGCTGCGCCATGAACTCGGGCGGATCGTGGTGGGAACGGACAGGGGCGGCGGGGAGCTCTTCCTGGACGACATCGCCGTCATCCGGACCGCCGTTGAAGAAAAACGCTCTTTTTTCTACGGCAATGGCCGGCCCGCCATCGGGTTGAACATTCTGCGCTCGGAAAACGGCAATGTCATGGATACGCTGGAATCCGTGGAAGCCGGGCTGCCTGGGATCAATGCCGCGTTTCCGGGTGTGTCCTTTGAGGTGGCCGACACCCAGGGCGATCTGATCCGCACCTCCGTATCCAACCTCTTTTCCGCGCTCAGGAGCGCAGTCCTCCTGACCGTGGCGGTCATTTTCTTTTTCCTGGCGCGAATGCGGATCACTCTGCTTGCTGCCGTGTCGATCCCGTTCACCTTTCTTCTGACCTTTGCCGGGATGCGTCTTTTGGGCCTCGAGCTCGATATCGTCACCATGACCGCGGTTATCCTGGCGGTGGGACTGCTCGTGGACGACGCCGTGGTGGTGATCGAAAACATTGACCGGCGCTGGCGCGACCAACCGGCCGGGGCGGAAGCCGGTCAGGACGTGAAAGACTTTCGGCGACGGGCCATTATTGACGGCACGGTGCAGATTTTCCCGGCAAGCCTGGCCGGTACCGTTACGACCATCGCTGTGCTGGTGCCCATCATTTTTGTCGGGGGATATGCCGGAAAGATCCTGGGCCCCCTGGCCACGGTCCTGGCCATGGCGCTTGCGGCTTCTTTTGTTTCTTCGGTCACCATTATTCCCCTGCTGGCCCGGTACCTGCTCAAGCCCGCAGCCGGGGCCAACAGGATCGAGCGGTTTGTGGAAGGGGTCCAGGACCGGTTCATTGCGCCCATTTCCGGGGGCATGGTCCGCCTGTTCCGCGTGGGTACCACACGGTGGTTTTTTGTTGCGCTCCCCGTACTCCTGGTGTTTCTTGTTGTCAGCCTGCGCCAGATCCCCACGGCCGGGAGGGATCTCATGCCGCCCATGGATACGGGCATCGTCAAGGTGGCATTTGAAACCTGGCCCAATACCGCTGTCGCCCGGACTGAGGCGGCCCTGGAAGGCGTGCACCAGGCGCTGCTGGAAATGCCCGGGTTTATCCGGAGCGCGTCGGTGGCCGGGGCGGAGCCGGGCGTTATCAGCTTCGGCGCAGAAAATACGGCCCAGGAAGGCGTCATGACCATCCACTTTGTCAACCGGTTTGAAAGGGACGCCTCCATATGGGACATTCAACGGCAATTGCAGGATATTTTTGCGCGGTTCCCGGAATTCAAGACGGTTCATATATATGAGTACGGGGCAACGCCCCTGGCCGCCATTGCCGCGCCGGTGGACATCATGATATCCGGGCCGGACCCGTGGGTGCTCGACAGGCTTGCAAACGACGTCAAACAGAGGCTTTACCAGGTCAAGGGGCTGAAATCCGTTTCAAAAACCTGGGACATGACAAAGCGGGAGATCATCGTGGACATCGATGAACCCATAGCCCGGCGCTATGGCATCCGTGCGCAGCACGCCGCAGACGTGCTGTATACCGCCACGACCGGAAGAGTTGCCGCGCATTTCAGGGTGCGCGGCCAGGACGGGTATCCCGTGCGGGTCACATACGGCCCCGGTGCCATTGGGGATGTCCCGGCGATTGCATCCCTTGAAATGCCGGTCCCCGGGGGCACGGTTTACCTGGGCGACGTGGCCGGGATCCGGCCGGTTTTCCGGCAGACGCGGATCACGCGGGAAAACCTCCGGCCCACCATCAATGTCGTTGCCTACCGGGAAAAGGCCCCCATCTCCTTCCTCGACAGCCAGGTGGAGGGTGTGCTTGCGGACATAACGCTCCCAGCCGGCCATGAAATCAAACGGACGGGTGAAGTGACCCACATGAATGAAACGTTTTCAAGGCTTGCCGGCTCCCTCGGCCTGGCCCTGCTGCTGTTGTATTTCGCCCTGGTGGTTGCCTTCCGGTCGTGGTCCGGTCCGGTGATGATCATGTCGGCCATCCCGCTGGCGTTTATCGGGATTCCATGGGGAATGATGCTGGCGGGCCAGACGTTTTCCATGGCGGCCAACATGGGGATGATCCTCATGTCCGGAATCGTGGTCAACAACAGCATTTTGCTGGTGGAGTTCATCGAGGCGGCGCGCCGGGACGGAAGCGGCCTGTTTGAAGCTGTAGAAAGCGCCATCCGGCTGCGGACCCGGCCCATCCTGATGACCGCTTTTTCAACCATCGCCGGCATGCTTCCCATTGCCATGGAACTGGCGGTCGGCCTGGAACGGCTGTCCCCGCTGGCCGTGGTCGCCATTTCCGGCCTGGTCGTTTCCACCTTCCTGACCCTGGCCTACGTGCCGGCCATGTATGTCTGGCTCGACCGG
>SKZX01000045.1 GCA_007127175.1 Desulfobacterales bacterium | reverse complement strand
AGCTCATTGCGAACGATCTTTTTGCTGATGATGTCAAAAATCTGGTCAGACAGGTTGTTTCTGGCCAAAGACCCCATGTTGATCTCCATTGCTTGGGTTTGACTTTTTTACGCGTCTTTCATAATTTTTTCAGGCATGCCCGCAGTGCTTCGTTTGCCGGGCAGTCTGCAATGTCAAGGAGACTGGCACCCGCTATGTCCGCCATCCGGATCACGTCATCGTCCGGTACCCACCCCAGGAGGGGCAGTTCCTCGGGCACCCGGATATTGGCAAGTTCCGCCTCCCCCCTGACCCGGTTGAGGACAAGGCCGGCATGCGCATGCGCAACCGCGTTATCCGATACCTTTTTGATGGTCCGGGCCACGTTCAGCCCCCTTGCGGAGGCGTCCGAGACCAGTACCAGGTGCGTGACCTTTTCCATGACCCGCCGGTTGACCTGCTCGATGCCCGCTTCCCCGTCGATCACCACGTAATCGAAATTTTCAGCCATGGACCCGATGACTTCCTTCAGTATGTGGTTGACCTGGCAGTAGCACCCGTCTTTTTCCGGCCGGCCGATGGCCAAAAACGCCAGGTTCTGCTTTTCTTCAAGCGCCGAAAACATTTCATAATCCAGCATGGCCAGCATTTCAGCCTTGTCGCCTGCATGGCC
This sequence comes from Desulfobacterales bacterium, assembly GCA_007127175.1. Lineage (GTDB taxonomy): Bacteria > Desulfobacterota > Desulfobacteria > Desulfobacterales > Desulfosalsimonadaceae > B1SED10-16. The sequence continues at coordinate 5,307 of SKZX01000045.1, read as the reverse complement.
GCTTTCCACCTTGCGGATCAGGTCGTTGCGCACGTCATCCACCGTTTTCCCCGCAAAAACACCCAGGGCCGGCGCAAGGCCCACGGCCGGGTCCGCGTCGATGGCAAGCACTTTTTTATCAGAATCCCGCAGCAGCTCGCGAACGATCATGGCGCTCAGGGACGTCTTTCCCACCCCGCCCTTGCCGCATACTGCAATGATGCATGTCCTGTCAAGCACCGGCTGCCGCTTCCTTTCTCTGGAGGGCGCCGCGCATGGCCCGCAGTTCGGCCACATCCCCGCAGACGTCCGTGTATTCGCAGGTGTCGCAGTCAAACGACATCTCGTCTGCCATCTTGTTCATGGCGCCGATGATCGACAAAGCGCCTTCTCCGATTTGCCCTAAGGCCAGCACGTCCTCACGGCCCGCGGTGACAAATATCACTTCCACCGCCTGAATATACTCAATCTCCAGGTACTTGTCGATAATTGAACCGCCAAGCACACCAAAAGAAAAGCCCGTTTCCAGCGCCTCCCGGGAGACACGGCTCCATTCGCGCCCATGCTGGGAAACCGCCCGCATCATGTATCCCTTCAGATGAATGTCATAGCGCAAAAGCTCCATTTCCCGGTATCGCTCATAGCTGTTTTCCGCGTCAAACCCAGTTCCCCCGACGATCACCACCCGGCCGAAGGACACCCGCTGCCCCACGAGCTGCGGCAGGTCCGGGCCGACCACCGTAATCCGACCGTTTTTCAGAAGACCGGGGTCATCGACCCATAGCAGGAAAGAGGCGGAGGCATCCCTGGGATTGCCTAACTCCACAGCCGTGTCCGGGCCAAGCACCAGGTTCCGGTTTTTTTCAGACGGCCAGGAAACACCCTGTTGGTGCCGGAGTTCGGACACCTTCCCCGCTTTCCGCCGGCTTTCCAGAAATCCCGATACTTCCCGATATTGTTTGTCAAATAGTCCCATAAAAAAATAGCGACCTCTCTTCGACTTTTCGCACACCTTTTCACGCCATGGCGAATTTCAAACACCTCTCCTCGAAACTTTTCGCCTGCATCCGTTACTCATCAGGCATTGAAAAATCCAAATTTCACCCTTTTAGCACGGCGTGCCCTGTCAAAATTGACCAATTTCCTCCGGGGCGGGGTGGCGGGTATTGCCCTTAGGCAACAATTGCAGGCGGTTGGTGATAGCGCGTGGCGAAGCGCGGACAAGCGCCCTGTGTCCCAGCTGTTTATCACAGGGCGCGTCTGAGCGAGCCATGGAGATATCCCAACCGACTGCAGTTGCCAAGGGCAATACCCGCCACCCCACCCCGGAGGAAATTGTCCACTCCCAACCAAAATATGCCGCGCCTTTTCCCTCCACTCCCAATTCCAACGCACCAGCCCGTCAACATCAAAATGCGTTTTCCAAAGCCGCCAACTCTAAAAGCCCATCACTTTGCGCCCCACATGCAACGCACTGCCCACCGTTCCTTTTTTGTGCTTCATGATTTCCTCATAAAGCGTGTCCATGTCTTTTGGCGGCACGGTCTGGATTTCCTTTTTCGCCAGCGTCAGCGCCCCGGATTTGCAGGCAGCCACGCACACGCCGCAACCGATGCACCGGCCCGCATCAATGCCCGCGGCTTTTTTCTCCGCCATCTCAACGGCTTCGGTTTTGCATTTTTTCCCGCACTTGCCGCATTCCAAGCATTTTTCCGCATCCAAAACCGCATAATAATTGTTTTTTACAAATTCGGCCGGATTGGCCAGCAGGCTCACCGCTTCCAGGCAGGCGCAGCAGCATTTGCAGCAGCTGCAGACGAACTGGGCTTCCCGGGTGTTCGAAGGCATGAGCACCAGGCCCTCTTTTTCGTTTTCCGCGAGAATTTCAAACGCCTCTTCCTTTGAAATGGAACGGCCGAACCCGTTGCGGGAATACATATCGTGAAAATCCGCAAAACCGATGCAGACCTCCCGCCTGTCCGTTTCCCCGCAGTACCGGCCGATGGCATCCCGGCCCTTCCGGCAGACGCACTCGGCCACGCCGATGCGCCCGTCATTTTGCAGCACCAACTCGCGGATTTCGTCGTATGTGGCGATGTGCAGGTCCGGGGTGATGCTTTTTTCAATGGGAATGACGCGCATCTGGGGAAGCCCGGTGGAAAGGAACGCCATGCCGAAGGCCTGGTACATGTATTTACGGGCATCCATATAGAAATTGGCGTTCATGGTGGGCACTTTCATTTCAAATATGCCCACGGCAAAGGGATGCAGGGCGTATAATTTTTTGCCGTCCGTCATTTTGACGAAAATGGCCCCGTGACGTTCCATGTTGTCCAGCATGGCCTGGAGTTTTTCCCCGTCTACGCCCCGCTTTCCGGCTATTTCGAAAATCTGCTCAAATGATTGAAATTTATAATCCAATTCAAGGGCGAGGGCCGCTTCTTCAACCGTAAACACGTCTCGCAGAATACGGCGCTCAACGCCGGAAAGCGTTGCAGGAAAGCCCACGGGCTGTTTATCAAGATGCTTCTGGAGCTTTTTTTTTTTTTTTCTGGATTCGGCAAAAATGCCCATGCCTTCTTTCAATCGTGATTTCAGTTGTTTCATTCCGGTTAGCCTCGTTGATCGGATTTACATTAATCCCCGCACATGAAAAAACTCGTCCAGGCGGTCTCTGGTGGCTTCCCAGGATTCCACGCGGTCGTCAAACCCGTCGTCGTTCATGATATGGACCGGGTACCCATGTTTTTCCAGGTCCCGGGCATAGGGCTTGAGCATCCCCCACGTGTTGCGGCAGCCGGGTGTGCCGTTGTATATGATGCAATCGGCCTGGTAAAGCTTTGCGCAGGCCAGGGTCTCTTCCAGCCACATGCCGTGCTTGTCGTAGGGCCCCCGGATGGAACGGACCATGGGCAAGCGCGCATTCATCTGGGCGATGGAATCGAGCATGGCATCCGGAGAAGATGTGTCGATGGAATAGCTGACCCCCGGGAGGTCGGCCACGTACTTATTGCCGTCGCGGAAGTTGCGCGTCAGGATGGACCCGGTGTGGGCGATCCCCCGCTCTTCAAAATAATGGTAGAAATTCATGTCCACGGTGTAATGATCGATATAGCACATGACGACCCGGAGTTTCTCTTGCCCCGCACTCAGGCCCGGCACACCGGCCGCAGCCCGTTTTCGCGTCGTATCGACCATGATTTCAAGCAGCTTCGTATATTCGGGGTGCCCTGAAAAGCAGAAGCGGCCCGCATAAATAATGATGGTGAAGATCGGCGGGACAGGGGTCGGCTTCAGCATGAGCATGTCCTCCATGTCCGCCGTGAGCGCGTCCTGCTTGTCGATTTCGGCAAGCACGGCCGCCAGTCGTTCATAATCAAGTTTTTTGCCGCTCTGCGCCTCGATGAACCGGACCATCGCCTTGTAGTCGTCAAGATGGTATTTCTGGCTTCGCTCATCGCCGATGACGCTGGGGTAATTGAGCTGGTAAAAGGGTTTGTCCATGTAGGCGGACGCAAAAGCAAAGGCATTGGCATTGGTGTCGCACACGCCGGGCGTGTCGCATACGATAAAGTCGATTTCTTCGCACAGGCCGGCCAGGAAAGCACCCATCGCCCCCCGCTGGGAGGAGCAGGAGGTTTCCGGCATGCCTGTTTCGCAGCAGTAATCCATGTAGTCAAACATGCCCCGCTTCCATACCAGGGCGCCGATGGCGGTCATCACCTCAAAGGTGGCCGGCACGATGTCCATGGCGTATAAAATCGCCGGCGTGTTGCAGAACGTGGTGGCCGCGATTTTTTTCCCCTCCCTGTGGGCGTTCAGAATGTTGCGATAATACTGGGCGCCCAGCTCCAGAAAGCGGATGCCGGGCGGCCCCGCATTGATAAATGCCTGGGCCACGCCCTTGAAATAAGGGATATACCGCCAGATAAGATCTGTTTCTTTTTTTGTGCCGTTGGCGAGCGCGCCGGCGGCCGTGAGGGTGCCGGCCATCAGCCAGTCGTAATTGTATTCCCTGATTTCCGGTCTCATGGTTTTCCCTTTCCGGCGTTTTCCGCCGCAAACAGGGCCGCGCCCAGGGCCCCGACGATCTGGGGGTCCACCCCGTTCAATGCTTTCATGCCAATGCCCAGGGCCTGGGACAGGGCGCCAAACACGCCGGAGTTCTTGGCCACGCCCCCGGTCATGACGATGTCTTCCGCCACCTCGATGCTGCGCGCAAGCGCCGATACCCGTTTGGCCAGGGCATGGTGCAGGGCGTTGATGATATCGGCGGTTTCTTTTCCCTCATTGACCAGGGAGACCACCTCGGTTTCGGCGAAAATCACGCACTGGTTGGAGATGGACAGCTTTTCCGTGGAGCGGGCACCCACTTCCCCCATTTCTTCCAGGGGGATTTCCAGCGCTTCGGCCATAACTTCCAGGAAACGACCCGTGCCCGATGCGCACTTGTCGTTGTAGATGTAGCGGGCCACGTTCCCCTGGGCATCCAGCCGGGTGGCCTTGGCATCCTGGCCGCCGATATCGATGACCATGCGCACCGACGGCATGACATGCCATGCGCCCCTGGCATGACACATTATCTCCGATGCCACGCTGCTCACAAAAGGGATCTGCTCCCTTCCATAGCCCGTACCCACAATGCGGGTGAGGTCCTTCATATTCAACCCGGCCCGTCTCAGGGCTTTTTCCATGACTTTCTCCGCGGAATCCGCCGGGCGCGCACCGGCCCGGACGACTGCGGTGGACAGAATGCTCTGGTTCTCCATAATGACGGCTTTGGCGGTCAGGGAGCCGATATCGCAGCCGGCCACGATCATCATCTTTCTCCTGTGTCTGCTTTTTGAGCGGCCAGCAGGGCCGCGCCGATGGCGCCAGCAATCTGGGGGTCCGCTTTTCTTGTCTTCTTGATTTTCACCCCCAGCAGTTTTTCCAGGGTGGATACCACGCCGATGTTTTTGGCCACACCCCCGGTCATCAGGACATCGCCGGAGGGCTTGACGGTATTGACCAGGATAGCCACGCGGGCCGCCATGGCCGTATTGATGCCCGCACCGATATCCTCTATGGGGACACCCGAATTGATATACTTGATCACATCCGCCTGGGCCCATACCGTGCAGGTGGAGGCCAGGGTAATGGGGGACCTGGATTTGGCGGTGAGCCCGCCCAGTTCATCAATGCCGATGTGCAGGACCTTTGCCATGACCTCCAGAAACCGCCCGGTGCCCGAAGCACACTTGTCGTTTGCGGCAAACCGCGCCACGTTGCCGTCAGCTTCAATTTTCATGGTTTTGCAGTCCTGGCCACCGATATCGATGACGGTCT
>SKZX01000073.1 GCA_007127175.1 Desulfobacterales bacterium | reverse complement strand
TCCCCTGAAGCGTGGCGATGATCTTGTTGGCCATACGCTCCCCGATGCCGCTCAGTTTTTTAAGGACCCCAGAATCACCGGACTCAATGGCCATGGCGATATCTTCTACCGGAAGGGTCAGCGCTTTTACGGCCTTCATGGGACCGATGGTTTCAACGGACAGAAAGAGCTCAAAAAACTCCCGCTCCGATTCCTGGTTGAAACCGATCAGCACCGGCCGGGGGGTTCGTTCGGTCTGGTGGAAGTAGATATACAGGGACAACTCGTCATCCTGCCGGCTTTCCGCAAGACTGTCCATCACAAACGCCGGCACCAGGATTTCATAACCGACATGATTGACCAGAAGCAGAATACGGTCCTTTTCTTTTTTGAGAAGCCTGCCTTCCAGGTAAGCGATCATTTCGCTGCGCTCCGGTAAAACCCTGCAAGTGCCAGGGCAAGGGCGTCCGATGCGTGGGCGGGCTTGATGGGGCCCGGATGATTCAGGCGCATGCGAACGCAGGTTTCAAGCTGGGACTTGTCCGCACTGCCGCTCCCGGTCAGTATCTGCTTGGCTTCCCGCACGGCGATTTCCATGATGGGTATGTTGCAGTGGCATGCCGCCAGAAGAATGACCCCGGTCACCTTTCCAAGGGTTATGCCCGATTTGGGGTACCGGTGAAGGGAAAAAGACGCCTCGATCACCAGGATATCCGGACGGATATCATCGATCGCCTTGCTTACCCCGTCATAAATCCGCTTCAACCGTTCAGGCAATTCAAGCGCCGGAGACGTCTGGATCATGCCGAACCCATAATCGGTGACGGCGAGCGCCGATCCTTCCACAACGGCGACGCCTGTCGATGCCAGGCCTGGGTCTATCCCGATCACTTTCATTGTCAGTATGTCCGTGAGGCATTGTCAGGCACCCGGCTCACCGGTTGATATTGGCAAGCCGGCCTTCAGCGATTTTCGCCTCGTTATGATCCGGAAACTTCCGGATTAGCTCCCTCAGGATGAATACGGCATTGTCGTTCTCCCCCAGAAGTGAAAATGCGATGCCCTGCTTCAGGTAGGCCGCCGGGACCTTGTTTCCCTGGGGGTAATCATCGATCACCTTCTGGTATTCAACAATCGCTCTTTCGTACCATTGCTCGGAAAAATAGACCTCACCCGTCCAGAAAAGGGCATTATCGGCAAGGTTTGACCGGGGAAACCGTTCCAGGAATATTGCAAATCCCTCCAGGGCCCCCTTGTGCTGGCCGTCATCGAACATCTGTTTAGAGACCCGGTACAACGCCTGCTCATTGAGTTGCTCGAGTTCGGCCCTGCCAGGGTATTGCCTTTCTTCGCGGGAATCCGACCGCTCAACGGCCCCAATACCCACATAGCTTTCCAGGCGGGACAGCCGATCTCCGTAATCATCCGTTTTATCTTCCAAACCGGCCTTAAGCCCTCCCACATCCCGTTCCAGGCGGTATTCCATTTCTTCGACAATACCTGAAAGCCGTTGTATCTCGGTCCGCATTTCATAAATTTCGGCGTTATGGGTGGCGGCAACGCGTCGAAACTCATCTTCCTGCGCCATACCGCCGCCCATTTGATCAAGGGCCCGCCTGAGCCTTGCGTTTTCTTCCGCCAGAAGGACAACCCGATCTTCCAGTTCCCAGACATGGGAACGCGTGGCGCATCCCGATATCAGTAAAAAAAGGGAAGCACATATGATAACCGTCAGTAACCCTCGCATGTATCTCAAACCCGTCATATTACAGGTTTTATCGGTATTGCGGCCTGCTGCCCCAGGCCGGCGGGCCGCCATCCATTTCCCCAAAGGCGTATCTTACCGGAGGCGAAACTCGGCGCGCCTGTTTTTGGCCCATGCCGCCTCATTGTTCTCCCTTACGGCCGGTCGCTCCTCGCCATAGCTGATGGTGACAATACGCGACGGCTCGACGCCGGCGTTCACCAGAAAATCCTTGACGCTCTGGGCTCTTCGCGAGCCAAGCGCCAGGTTGTATTCCTCGGTGCCCCGGTTGTCGCAGTGGCCTTCCACAATGACCGTCCTGTCGCTGTTCGCTTTCAGCCAGCGGGCCTGCGCCAGGAGAATTTCACGGGCTTCGGCGGACAGGCTGGAATCGTCAAATGCGAAGTAAACCTTTGAATCCAGGAACTGCGTTTTTGCCGCTTCTGTCTGGAGTTCCTGGGCTTGTCTGGCACGATAAGCCTCAACCTCTTCTTCAGCGATCCTTCTTTGCCTTTCCCTCTCGGCCTCTGCTTCCGCCGCAGTCATTTCACCCGTCCGGATATCCATGGGGTATTCATCGGTTTCAGGGGCTTTTTTGGCGCAAGATGCGAAAAACATCAGGCTGACCATCATGATAAGCAACACACCCAAAGAAATGCTTTTTTTCATTTCGGTTTTTCTCCTTGATAATAGCGTTATACTGCCCTTTAATGCCGGAAATCCTCCGGCCGATCCACAAACGCGTCAATATAACCGTAACCGTTTTCAGGGCTCCAGAACCGGAGACCAGGCCGGCAGGGACTGGTTTCCCGGCATATTGACAACCTGCCGCTGATCCGCGCCCGAAGCCGTCATGACATAAATGCCGGAATCACCCCTGCGCGTGGAAGAAAAAACAATCATATTGCCGTCCGGAGACCATGCCGGCGACTCGTTTCTACCGGCATCCCTGGTCAACTGTCTCAATTGACTGCCATCGGCATTGATGACAAAAACATCGCTGGTGCCGCCGCTCATGCCGGAATATGCAATTCTGTCGCCCTTTGGAGACCACGAGGGCTGGGTGTTGTAGCGTCCCTCAAACGTGAGCCGGTTGGTCCGCCCTGTTGCGAGGTCCATGACATAAATCTGCGGGGAACCGGCCCTCCCGGATACAAAGGCCATCTTTTTGCCGTCCGGTGAAAATGCGGGCGACACGTCAACGCCCCAACTCCTGGTGAGTCTTTTATCAATTTTTCCGGTATCGGTCAAAAGGTAAATCTCCTCATCCCCTTCGAATGAAAGGGTCGCAGCGATGCGGGAACCGTCGGGCGGCATCCATGCCGGGGTGATATTCAACCCCTCATAGCCCGCAAAAAGCCTTTCAGCGCCTGTTGCCATCGACCTGATGTAGATGTCAGGCTTGTCCTGCCTGTAAGAAGTATACGCCAGGTAGCGGCCGTCCGGGGACCATGAAGGGCTCAGGACAATATTGTCCCCGCCCGTCAGCCGGCGCAGGTTGTTTCCGTCAAAATCGCATACATAAAGGACCTTTCCGGAGTCCGTTTCGGATACAAAGGCAATTTTCGTATTGAAAACCCCGAAATTTCCGGTCAGACGGTAAATCATCTCATCGCAGAACCGGTGGACCATCTGCCTGTAATCCGCAACTTCACCGGTATAGCGCTTTCCAAAAACCAGTTCCTGCCGGAAGGGGTCAAAAAGCCTGAATTCAAGCTGCAAAACGCGCCCCTCCAGGCGGACGCCGCCCGTAATCAGCAACTCAGACCCGATGTCCCGCCAGTTCTTGAAATTGACATCCCGGGCGGTAATGCCCTGCTTGCCGGGGGCATCGAGGAACGCCCGGCGGTCGATCAGGGTAAAATAACCGGTAAATTCGAGGGACCGGGCCAGCAGGTCGGCGACACTGCCCGCAATCTGCTCTGTTTCCCGGTCATCGGAAAGCGATACCGGCACGGGAACAGCCAAAGGGATCCGTTTATGGAAAGGGTCGCTGATATTTATGTAATCATAGGTGGCTGCCACGCCCTTTCCGGCAAGGGAAAGGAGCAATACAGCACAGAGCAGGACGGTTTTTACACGGCCAATTGGAGGGGTCAACGTTAAACCATTCATCAGAAATATACCATTTGACAGAATTTTGAATCACATAAAGGCATGAGCAGTTATTGTATCATAAAACCGAAAATTTATTGCAAGCCGCCGGGCGTAAACCCCACGACGAGGTTATACTGGGTCATCCCGTCGGGAAGCGGCGGCAAAGGATTGGATTTCATAACCGTTTTATATGCGGAATCGTCGAGATAAGCATTGCCGGATCGCTTTTCGAACCACACATCCCGGATTTCGCCGTCGGGCATGATTCTCATTACCAGGCGGCTTTCCAGGCCCCGAATGTTTCCCGCCAGCGCCTCCGAAAAGACCCAATTGCTTCTAAGCTTATAATACACTTCAGCCTGGTAGATCTGAATCCGCGAATAGTGTTCCGGCGACGCACCGCCGCCCCGACCGCCCGCACCTGCTGACCCGCTGCCGATCCCCCTGCCTGATCCCTGGGGGCGGGACTGTCCCGCTGTCTGCCCGGCCAGTTGGTCGATGCGCCGCTGCACTGCGGCCCGGCCGCCGTCGGCGGTGGCTTCCTGCTCCAGGCGCCTGACGGACTCCGCCACCCGTCGACCGCCATCCCGCCTTTCAAGGTCCTCCGGGGTGACCAGTTCCTGGCGGGCGGCTCTTGCCGGCCGTTGTGATGCCGACTGTTTGACCGCCGGCGCCGAAGCTCTCAAATCCTCCGGCAAGGTCAGGGGTTGCCCCGCTGCACCGGACGGTCTCGCCGCTGCCGACCTGAGGAGGGGTACAGGGCTTGCTTCCTCGACCGCCCCATCCGCCAATGGCGCTTCAAGGGCATCTTCTGCTGCCCCTTCCACAAACGCATCGCCGCCGCCAAGACCTTCGCCCCCGGCAGAAAGCCGTGGCAGTCCCGGATTCAATGATACCAACTGGACGTCTATGGATTCAAACCGGTACAGCCCGGAATGGCTTTCTTTGCTGTCCGGCATGAACAGGAGGAAAAAGACGAGCAGCAGGTGAGCGGCAAAAGATATCCCGAAATGCAACGCCGTGCGTTTCTCCAGGGGGCCGGGCCTGTATCCATAATTTTGCTCTGGCTGCATTTCAGGGTGCATCGTTGACATGAAAAACAATCTTCTTCAGTATTGCCATTGCTTATCGGCCGGCCTGGCTGCGCCGCAATGCTTCCTCAAGGCTTCCAACCGGTTCGGTAACCACACCGAGCTGCTGTACACCCGCATTTTTAATTTCCGACATGACCAGCACCACCGTCCCGTAAGCCACATTGGTGTCCGCACGCAGAAAAACATTATTGGTTGAGCGGTTTTCAAATATAAAGGCCAGTTTTTCACCAAGGCCTTCAACCGACACCGGCGTTTCATTGATGGTAACCCGGCCGTTGTTGTCGACGACAACGACCAGGGGGTCTTCAACCTGGTCAAGGGAGGTTGCATGCTGGGTCTGCGGCAAGGACACATCGACGCCCTGGACCATCATGGGCGCAGCCACCATGAAAACAATCAGCAGCACGAGCATGACATCCACGAAGGGGGTGACGTTGATATCCGACAGCAGGGACTGCTGGTTCGTATTGACGGCCATTGCCTATGACTCCCTTTATTGTTGACGACGGGTTTCGTTTTCCACGATACTGATAAAATCGTTTGAAAAACTTTCCATTTCCGACTCAATGATGCGGATTTTCTGTGTAAAATAATTATACCCCATGACTGCGGGAATGGCTACCGCCAAGCCTGCGGCCGTTGCGACCAGCGCTTCGGAAACCCCCGGGGCAACCGCGGCAAGGCTGGTCGCGCCCGTTTGAAGGGCAATGGCCCGGAAGGCGTTCATGATACCCCAAACCGTCCCGAAAAGGCCTATGAAAGGCGCAATATTACCGGTAGTGGCAAGAAAAGGGACCATCTGGATCATCCGGATGCTTTCCATGTTCCGGGAACGCCCCAGGGTCCGCCGGATGCTTTCAACATTGGCGGTGAAATCGTTTGTAGCCTGCACCTCACCGCCGGGGCGGTTCATTTTTCTCAATTCCATGTAGGCGTTTCTGAAAATGCGGGCAACATGACTGTTCTTCAGTTCCTTTGCCTTGGTAAACGCATTGGAAAAATCGCGGGTCTTCCAGAAGTACTCGATAAAGTGCGCGGATTCCTTGAATGCCTTTC